>NZ_JBFWIX010000003.1:0-228254 GCF_050253495.1 Acidocella sp. | reverse complement strand
TCCGCATCCGCTGGCGCAGTCCTTGTCGGACTGGTCGATCTTCGGGCCGAATTTCACCACTTACGCGCAGCACCTCGATCCGGCGAATGTGCCCGGCGCGGATACCGTACAGATTTACGGCGCGTTTTTCGTGCTGTTCATCATGTTGATCTGCATGATGATGCACGGCGCCGGGGTCGAGCGGATGAAGCCTCTGCCCGCCTATATCATGTCGCTTCTGATCGGTGGCATTTTCAACCCGATCCTGGCCTATCTGACCTACAGCTCGGCCAGCCCGCTCACCAATAACGGCCTGCATGATTTCGTCGGCGATTTCGTGCTGTATGTCTTCATCGGCGTGTGGGGTCTCATTCTGGCCTGGCGTCTTGGGCCGCGCCGCCAGCTTGGCCTGCCGCCGGGCAATTTCCCCCTGGTCGCGCTGGGGGCGTTTTTCCTGATGCTGGCCATTCCCCTGTTCGTGCCGGCCTGCGGGTTCATGATCCCCGGCGAGGGATATTACGGCATCGCCGCCAATGACAGCGGTCTGGGGCTGGTCTTTTATGGCCTGATCCTGGCGATGGTCGCTGGCGGTCTCTCCGGCTCGATCATCGCCTATATCAAGGCCAATCCGATCTATATCGTGCTGGGGCCGATCGCCGGCTATATTTCCTGTTCGGCCCTGATCGACTTGGCCATGCCTTGGCAAGCCTTCATCATCGCCTTTTTCGGGCCGGTAGTGATGGCCATCGGCGATGCGCTGATGCGCCGGATCGGCATCGACGAGACCAAGATCGTGCCGCTGGCCCTGGGCCCTGGCGTGTATAGCGCGCTGATGGCGGGTGTCGTCGGGGCCGGGCGCGCGCAAGGCGGCTTCTTCGAGGTCACCTCCGGCCCTTACACCTACCAGCATGCGCATATCTCCTTTGGCACGCAGCTCCAGGGGACGCTGCTGATCCTCGCCGGGTCCGCCGTGGTGGGTCTGATCGTCATCTACATACTCGAAAAAACCATCGGGTTGCGGGTGACGGCGGCGCAGGAAGATCAAGGGATGGATGCCACCTACTGGTCGCATTTCTCGGCGAACTCGCCCCCGCTGCTCAAGGAAACCGACCTCAAGACGGCACCTTCGGCCAGTTGATCTCCATGGGCGGCACCGGACATCCGGTGCCGTCCGAGTCCCGCCCGTCTCCACGACATGCCCGTTTTCACGACCGCCGGATTGCAATAGCGCCGGCTTTTCCGCGAACCAGTCCGGCCAGCCGGGCGGCAGCGGCCCAAATCCGCGAGGCGGCGCGCCGCACCCCGCGCATATCGCCGCGTGCCCGCCGTGAAATCTCCCTCTTCCAGCCTTGACGCAAGGCCCGGGACGCGGCTTGAAGGTGGCGCATGAAGGCGCCCCTCTCCCCCCCCCAAACCGAGAAGGCCGAGGCCGCCCGCCACGCGCGGGAAGAAGCCGAGGCCGCCGCCCTGCGCGCCAATCTGGCCCGCCGGAAGGCACAGGCCCGCGCCAAACCCGCTGAGCCAAAGGACGACCCGAAATGCCCGTGATGCCCGACCACTGGATCCGCCGCCAAGCCTTGGAAGCGGGCATGATCGAACCCTTCGTCGAAAGCCAGAAGCGCGACGGCGTTGTCTCCTACGGCCTGTCCTCCTATGGCTACGACGCGCGATGCTCCGAGGATTTCAAGGTCTTCACCAATGTCGATTCCGCCGTGGTCGACCCAAAAGCCTTCAGCCCCGCCAGCTTCGTGGACCGCACCGGGCCGGTCTGCATCATTCCGCCCAACAGCTTCGCGCTGACCAACACGGTGGAATATTTCCGCATTCCGCGCGACGTGCTGGTGATCTGCCTGGGCAAATCCACCTATGCGCGCTGCGGCATCATCGTGAACGTCACCCCGTTGGAACCGGAATGGGAAGGCCAGGTGACCATCGAAATTTCGAATACCACCCCCCTGCCCGCGAAGATTTATGCCGGAGAGGGCATCTGCCAGTTTCTGTTCCTGAAGGGCGAGAGCCCCTGTGAAATCTCCTACGCCGACAAGGCGGGCAAATATATGGGCCAGCGCGGCGTCTCGCTGCCGAGGATGTAAGCACCAACATGGATTCGATTCGCATTACCGGCGGCGTGCCCCTGCGCGGCACCATCGCCATTTCCGGCGCCAAGAACGCCGCCCTGCCGCTGATGACCTGCGGGCTGCTGACCGATGAGCGGCTGCGCCTCTCCAACGTCGCCAAGCTGGCGGACCTCTCCACCATGGCCCAGCTGCTTGCCCAGCACGGCATCGAGGTGACGCCGGAGGGGCGCAGCCTGACCCTGGGCGGGCACATCGCCAACACCGAGGCGCCATATGACATCGTGCGCAAGATGCGCGCCTCCATCCTGGTGCTGGGCCCGCTGCTGGTCCGCATGCGCCAGGCTCGTGTCTCCCTGCCTGGCGGCTGCGCCATCGGCACCCGCCCGGTCGATTTGCACCTGAAGGGGCTGGAGGCCATGGGCGCGCAAATCGAGCTGGATGGCGGCTATGTCACCGCCAAGGCGCCGCGCGGGCTCAAGGGGGCGGAAATCGTGTTTCCCTTCGTCTCCGTCGGCGCCACGGAGAATCTGCTGATGGCGGCCGCCTTGGCGGACGGCCAGACCGTGCTGAAAAACGCCGCCCGCGAGCCGGAGATCACCGACCTCGCCAAATGCCTGATCGCCATGGGCGCCAGGATTGAAGGGCTGGAAACCGACACGCTGACCATCGAGGGCGTGACGTCCTTGCACGGCGCGGACCATGCCATTCTGCCGGACCGGATCGAAACCGGCACCTATGCCTGCGCCGCGGCCATCACCGGCGGCGATATTTTCCTGGAGAATGCTCGCGCGGCCGATCTTGGGGCGGTGGTGACGTCCCTGCGCGAAGCCGGCGTGGTGATCACCGAGGGTGAAAACGGGTTCCGTGTCACCCGCGCCAACGGGCTGCACGGGGTGGATGTGACCACCGAGCCCTTCCCCGGCTTTCCGACCGACATGCAGGCGCAGTTCATGGCGCTGATGACGGTGGCGCAAGGCGCCTCGCTGATCACCGAGAACATCTTTGAAAACCGCTTCATGCATGTGCCGGAGCTGGCGCGCATGGGGGCGAAGATCAATATCCAAGGCTCCTCCGCCATCGTGCGCGGGGTGAAGCAGCTCACCGGCGCGCCGGTGATGGCGACGGATCTGCGCGCCTCGTTCTCACTGGTGCTGGCCGCCCTGGCCGCGCAAGGAGAGACCACGATCTCCCGCGTCTATCATCTCGACCGGGGCTATGAATCGGTGGAGCAGAAGCTCGCCGCCTGCGGCGCGCGAATCGAACGGGTCGCCTGAAGCGGTGAACCCAGCAGGCGGATCAGAGGTTGCGGCCAAAGCCGGAGCGCCAGGGCATTTCCCGTTCGCGCCGGCCCACGGGGGCTGCCCTGGATTGAGGGTTTGGCGAATGCCCCTTCAGCCGCAGGCTTGTTCCTGAAATCCACCCCGCATTTCAGGTTCGGGAGACATTAGAACCAATTCAGAAAACGCCCCCACAACCCTGGCGAGGCGCTGCTTTCCTGCGGCGTCGCGCCCTTGGTTACCGGCTGGCCCATGGCGGCGTTTTCCTGCAGGCGGCGCTGCTCCTCATCCGCGTTCACCACGGGCGGGGCAGCCGGGTTATCCCCCATCAGCTTGTCCACGAAATTGCCGGACTTGCTGGACACGGCGGCATTCTGGTTCACCTGGGCGCGAATATCGCCCTGCGGCGCCGGGCCGGCCTGATTGAGGAAAGCCTGCCCCGCGGCGGAAGCCGGCTGGCCGTTGCCAGGCAGCGCATTGGCGGGGGCGATCACGCTGGAGCCCTGCTGCGCGGCGCTCACCTCCTGCGTCGGCGGCTGGCCGGGGTTGGGGGCTGGCAGCTGCCCCAGTTCCGGCGGCAGCGAAAGCGGCGGCAAGGTGCCGACCTGATAGGCATCGGGCGGGTTCGCCTCCAGCCCGAAGGTCTTCTTCATACCGTTACTGCACCCGGCGAGCGCCAGAGCGAGCACGATGGACGAGGGAACGGCAATGGCGCGGCGTGTGGTCATGGCGTCTTCCTATCCTTACCCTTTATCCGCCGCAACAGGCGGCTTGCGGCGGAGATTATCGATCATCAACGCGGCGACACCGCAGACAATGGCGGAATCCCCGACATTGAACACCCAGGGATAGGCAAGCGCGCCGATATGCACATGGATGAAATCCACCACCGCGCCATAGCGCAAGCGGTCCAGCACATTGCCCACGGCCCCACCGGCGATGGCCCCCACCGCGATGGTCACCAGCCAGCTCCGCGTGCGGAACATCCAGACCAGCAAGGCGAACACCACCGCGCTCGCCAGCACCGCCAGCAGGATCTTCGCGCCGAATCCCGCGAACAGCCCGAAAGTGATGCCGTGATTCCACACCAAAACCAGATCCAGCACCGGCAACGGCGTGAGAATCACCCCGCTTTGCAGATGCCAGATATTCAGCACGGCGTATTTGGTGGCCTGATCCACCGAAAACACCACCAGCGCCACCAGAATCCCGATGCCAAAACGCATCAGGCGCGGTCCTCGACCGCTTCGCAGCAGCGTTGGCAGAGCGTCGGGTGTTTGCCGTTGGCGCCCACCTCCGGCAGCACTTTCCAGCAGCGCTCGCATTTCTGGCCGGGGGCGATGTCCGCGCCGTTTTCCGCGCCGAACGTGACGGCGGAGGTGATGCAGATTTCCGCCCAGAAGGCCGCGTCGCCAAAGGCCTGGGCCCCCTCGGCCAGCACGGCCCGTGCCTGAAGGGAGGAGCCAATGGTCTTGGCGGTCCGCATTTTCTCGATGGCGCCCGTCACCTCGCCGCGCAAGGCGCGGATCTGCGCGAACCCCTCGGCCAGCGCGGCATTCGCCCAAGCCTCCGGCGCGGGTTCAAACAACTCCAGATGCACGGAGGCCTCGGCGCCGTAGCGGGCCATCCAGGCCTCCTCGGCCGTGAAGGGCAGCGCCGGCGCCAGCCAGGTGCCCAGGCAACGGAACAGAATATCCAGGAAGCTGCGGCAGGATTTGCGCCTGTGCGAGGACGGTACGTCGCAATACAGGCTGTCCTTGCGGATGTCGAAATAGAAAGCCGAGAGATCCGTGGCGCAGAAATGATGGATGGCGGGGTAAACGCCGGTCCAGTCATGACCTTCCACCGCCATTCGCAGCTTGCCGTTCAGCTCCCACAGCCGGTGCAGCAGGAATTTCTCCAGCTCTGGGAAATTCTCCGGCGCCACGCGTTCAGCCTCCGAGAAGCCCTCCAGCGAGCCGAGAATCCAGCGGAGCGAATTGCGCAGACGCCGATATAGCTCCGCCTGCTGTTTCAGAATTTCCGGGCCGATGCGCAGATCCTCGGAAATATCCGAGTTCAGCACCCAAAGGCGCAGAATATCGGCGCCATATTTGTCGTTCACCTCTTGCGGGGCGGTGACATTGCCGAGCGATTTGGACATTTTGCGCCCCTGCTCGTCCAGCACGAAGCCATCCGTCACGATCGATTTGAAGGGCGCGCGGCCGCGCGTGCCCACCGCCTCCAGCAAGGAGGATTGGAACCAGCCGCGATGCTGGTCCGAGCCTTCCAGATACACATCGGCGGGCCAGCTCATGCCCCGCGCCTCCAGCACGAAGGCATGGGTGGAGCCGGATTCGAACCAGACATCGACCACGTCGAAAATCTGCTCGTAATCATCCGGGTTATATTCAAGGCCGAGAAAATCGCTGGCCGGACGGGCATACCAGGCATCCGCCCCTTCCCGGGTGAAAACCTCCACCACGCGGCGCACCACATCCGGGTCACGCAGCGGCTCGTGGGTGTGCTTATCCACGAAGATGGCGATCGGCACGCCCCAGGCGCGCTGGCGGGAGATGCACCAGTCCGGCCGGCTCTCGACCATGGAGCGAATGCGGTTACGGCCGATCTCGGGCACGAATTTCGTCTCGTCGATGGCGGCGAGCGCCTTTTCGCGGATCCTGTCCTCGCCATCCATGCGGATGAACCATTGCGCGGTGGCGCGGTAGATCAGCGGTGCCTTGGAGCGCCAGCTATGCGGGTAGCTGTGCATGAACTCGCTGCGTTGCAGCAGGTTGCCCACCTTGGTCAGCGCCGCGCAGACCGGATCCGCGGCCTTGTAAACATGAATCCCCGCGAAGAGCGGCACGGAGGGGTAATAGAGGCCACCATCGGCCACCGTGTCCGGCACGGCAATGCCATTGGCCTTGCAGAGCAGAAAATCGTCCTCGCCATGGCCCGGGGCCATGTGGACGATGCCGGTGCCGGCCTCCATGGTCACGAACTCGCCCAGCATCACCGGCACGGTGAAATCATAGCCCGCATCGGCCTTGGCCAGCGGATGATGGAAGCGCCGCCCCTCAAGAGCCCCCCCCTTGAAGCGCGCGCCGACAGAATAAGCCTGGATCCCGGCTTCCTTGGCGAAAGCCTCCAGCAACTCAATGCCGACAATCAATTTCTCGCCGGGCACGGCCAGGCTGCCCTCGGCCACCTCGTCCACGGTGACCACGGCATAATCCAGCTCATGCCCCGCCGCGAGGCCGCGATTACCCGGAATGGTCCAGGGGGTCGTGGTCCAGATGACGATGGACGCCCCGTCGAAAGCGTCATCCGCCGCTGGAAATTTCACATAGATCGCCGTGTCCTGCTTGTCGTGATACTCGACCTCGGCTTCCGCCAGCGCGGTTTTCTCCACCGGGCTCCACATTACCGGCCGCAAGCCGCGATAAAGCGCGCCGTTCAGCAAGAACTTGCCGATCTCCCCGGCAATGGCCGCCTCGGAGGCAAAATCCATGGTCGCGTAACGCCGGCGCCAATCCCCGGTCACACCCAGGCGCTGGAACTCGGCCGATTGCACATCCAGCCAATGCTGCGCGTATTCCCGGCATTCCTTGCGGAATTCCAGAACCGGCACCTGGTCCTTGTCCAGTTTCTTGGCGCGGTATTTTTCCTCGACCTTCCATTCGATTGGCAGGCCGTGGCAATCCCAGCCGGGAATATAGTCCACATCCCGCCCGGCCATGGATTGGGCGCGGTTGATGACATCTTTGTGAATCTTGTTCAGCGCGTGGCCGATATGCAGATTGCCATTGGCGTAAGGCGGGCCGTCATGCAGCACGAAGGGCGTCTTGCCCTTGGCCGCGGCGCGCAGGCGGGCCCAGAGATCCATCTCCGCCCAGCGGCGCAACATCTCCGGCTCACGCCGGGGCAATTCCCCACGCATGGGAAAATCCGTGCGCGGCAGAAACACGGTGGATTTATAATCGGTCAACGTTTCAGTCATGGGAAAAAATCACCTGGCGGCGGGAAATGACACGGCGGGAAAAGCGCCAACGCGCGCGAAAACCCGTTTCAGGCCCGGGCAGGCGGTATAATTCGGGCGGAGTGGCCGGTCATGGCGCATTTATGCGGCCCCGCCCGGCAAAGCGTCAAGCAGGCGCCGGGCCTGGGCGGCATCGCGGGCGATCTGCGCCTTCAGCGCGTCGAAAGACGGGAATTTCTGCTCCTCGCGCAGGAAATGGCGCAATTGCACGCTCAGCTCCCGCCCGTAGAGATCGCCCTCGAAATCGAAGAAATGCGCCTCCAGCAAGGCCTGCGTGCCCCCCACCGTGGGGCGCAGCCCGATATTGGCCACTCCCTTCACCAGCCTGTCCGCGAGCCGCGCGGTCACGGCATACACCCCGCGCTGCGGCTCCAGATGCCGGCTAAGCTGGATATTGGCGGTGGGAAAGCCAATGCCGCGCCCCCGGGCGTCGCCATGCACCACCTCGCCCCTGATCACGCAAGGCCGCCCCAGCAACTGCGCGGCGCGCTCGGGATAACCATCCTGCAACAGCCGGCGGATGCGCGTGGAAGAGACCGGCCCCTCCGCATCCGTGACCGGCGGCACGATGGACAGCCCGATGCCGAGCGTCTCCACCCGGGCGGAGAGAAACGCCACATCGCCGCCACGCCGGTGACCGAAGGCGAAATCCCCCCCGCAGGAGAGATGCACCGCCCCGATTCCCTTGAACAGTACCTCCTGCACGAAATCCTCCGCCGTGAGATGGGCGAACTCATTGTCGAAGGGAAACTGGTACAGGATCTCCACCCCCAGCGTCTCCAGCGCCGCCGCGCGCTCGGCGGCCAGCGTCAGGCGGAAGGGCGGATCCTGCGGGCGAAAAAATTCACGTGGATGCGGCTCGAAGGTCAGCACGGCGCGCGGCGCGTCGGGCCGGGCGGCATGGGCGGCACGCAACACCGCCGCATGGCCGGTATGCACGCCGTCGAAATTGCCCAGCGCCACGCTGGCGCCCCGCGCGGCCGCCGGCAACCCGCGCCAATCCGAATATATCTTCATGCGCATGCAAAAGCCCTCACACTTGGCCACCGGTCAAGGGTACGGCAGAACAGGAACACGGATAAATCCAGAAAGGACGCTTCATGCGGGGTTTTCTCAAAGGGCTGGGCGGGCTGGTCATTCTGGCCGCATTGCTCTGGCTGGGCTTATGGCTCTATGCCGACATGCGGCTCAAACAGCTCGTCACGGCGCGGATCGACGCGGTCAACCAGTCCGGCGAGGCGCAAATCGCCTACGATAAAATCGCCACCAGCCGCTCCCCCCTGATGGCGAGCGTGACGCTGACGAACCCGCGCTGGACCGCCCGGCCGGATCCTTCCACGCCGCCCATCACCATCAGCGCCGCCAGCATCGGCGCGCATATCGACCTTGCCCATCCGCTGACCCTGCATGTGGACATGCCGCTCAGCATCGGCGTCACCAGTTCGGCGGCATCCGGGGCGGTTACCTTCGCCATGGCCGAAATGACCGAAACGCTCTCCCCCGCGGTCTGGCTGGGCCACGCCGCCACCCCCATCACCGGTGGCGAGGCACGTTTCGCCGGCATCGATCTGCTGGCCAGCCATGGCAGCCTGGCCGTGGCGCAAATCGGCGCGCTGAGCCTGAATGAGACGCTGAACGCCAAGGCCAATACCAGCCAGACGGCCCTGTCATTCGACGCGAACCTGCACGATCTGCGCCTCTCCCCGATTCTCACCAAGCTGGCCAACCTTCCCTTCGGCGGACGGGTCGCGCATCTTGGCCTCTCGGCCCGGCTCTCCGGCCCGCTCGACTGGCAGGGCATCGCCCAGCGGGAAGCCACGTTGGGCGATGAGGACCAGCGCCATCAATTCATGCTGGAGACGCTGCATCGCTGGGCGCTGGCGGGCGGGCGCGGCGAAGGCAAGATAAGCCTGACCCTCGGCCCCAGCGTGTTCAATGCCGACGGTACCGTGGCTTTCGACAAAAACGCCCAGCCTTCCGGCGAGTCCAGCCTCACGGCCGATCATCTCGACCAGTTCACCGCCGCGCTCACCGCCTCTTATCCGGACGCGCAGGATTGGGTGAGCAAGATCGAGGCTGAATTGTCGCCCTATCTCTCCACCACGCAGGATGGCGGCCAGGTGCTGACCATGAACACCAGCTACGGCAAGCAGGGGATCGTGGTGAACGGCAAGAAGACCGGCGATCTGCCCCCCCTGGACTGGGACAAGCTGATCAACCCGCCCCCCGCCCCGCCCGTGGCGCCGGGCGACGGCTCGGGCGCCGCATCGCCCTGACCGGGCGCCGACCGCGCGGGCCTCAACCCCGGCGAAACCAAAAAGGGGGCCCGAAAGCCCCCCTTTTCCGTGCGTCACGCGCCGCCCGACGGCGGCTTACTGGGCGGAAGAGATCTTGGTGATCTGATTCTGCATGGCGCTCAGCAAGGCGGAAACCTGGCCGCCATGATCGGTGATCACGCCCGCGTAATCGTTGCGGGTGGTGATGCGCAAGGAGGTGCCGGCCACGATCACATCGATGATCTTCGGCTGGCCGGCTTTCTCCTCCACCACCCAGCCGACATCGGCCGGCGCCTTGCCCGGCGCGGTGACCGTGGTATCCACCAGCACGTCATTGCCCTGCGGGGTGGCCCCGTTCACGGTGAAGCTGACGCCCTCGTAAGCCTTGATCTGGTAGGTGATGTTGTAGCTCAGCAACTGGTGAAACAAGGTCTGGAATTGCTGCTTCTGCGCCGGGGTGGCCACGTTGACATAACGGCCCAGGACATAATCGCCGATCTGATCGACCTCGACGATCTGATCCACCAGATTGCGCAGCTGCGTTGCCTTATCCGCGCGGGAGGCATTGCCATTGACGATAGCGACCAGCTTGTTGCCGGAATCCTGGATGAAGCTCTTGGCCTGATCCGTGGTCAGGGCCTGCGCGGCCCCGGCCATCATCGCCAGCATCGGCGCCGCCATGGCGGCGCCCAGAATGAAACGACGGAAATACATGATCTATCCTTAAATCCTCGTTTTATTGCGCCGGCTGGTGGTACCAGTTCGGCCAGGTGCGTTTGTCGCGCTGCTTGATCTGCTGCAATTGTGAGGCACGAGATTGGCGATAAAGGCTCCTAAATGTGGCATAGGGGTCGAGCGCCGTGGCATTGATCTGGTCGATCGGCTCCAGCAGCTCGGCACGGGTGTTGATCAGGTTGATTCCCGTCTCGGCCAGGCTGAAATCGTCGAGCGCCGTGCTCTCTGGGGCGGCCTCCATCGGGGTGGCGAACCATTCCACCGGCAGGTTCCAGACATCGCGCGCGCCGGAGGGGCCGAACACGGGCAGGTAGAGGTAAGGCCCGGCGGGCACCCCCCAACAAGCCAGCGTGAGGCCGAAATCCGTATCCGTCTCGCGGTAGCCCAACGCCGTGGCCGGGTCGAAAATCCCGCCCAGGCCGATGGTGGAGTTGAGCAGGAATCGCATGAGCGAGGTGCCCGCATCCGTCGGCTGCCCCTCGGCCATGAAATTCAGCATCCGCGCCGGCTCGCCGATATTGGAGGTGAAATCGCCCACATGATCGCGGATGCCCTGGGTGGTGATCGCCACATAGCCCTTGGCGATCGGCTTCATCGCATATTTGTCGAGCACGCTATTGACCTTGTAGAACACGCGGTTGGTGGGTTCCAGCGGGTCGTTGAGCTGCCGATAGGCCTGATAATCGGCGGTGTCGGACTTGGGCGGCGGCGTGGCGCATCCCGTCAGGGCCCCGGTGAGCACCAGCCCCGGGAGGAGCAAGGCCAGGCTGCGCGTGAGCCGGCGTTTCAGCGTTGTCGTCATCCTAATCTGCCTTCCTGACTTCGGGGCCGTCCCATGCGGCGTATCCCCCAATGTGAGTGTCATTACCGCGCCGTCAACCGGGGAACCAGAGCTAAGCGTCATGCTGTGTCATGCTTGCCACTTGCTTAAACCCTCTTGGCCTGCCACCTACCCCTCACGGAGCTAGCTGACCATGACCCATTCCCCTGTCCGACACACTCTGGAGCGCTGGGCCACGGGCGAGCGCATCGCCCCCCTGCCCGCGCGCGAGGGGGCTATCCCGCCCGACATCTCCTTTGAATTCTTCCCCCCCAAGACCGAGGCGCTGGAAACCCAGCTCTGGCATTGCATCGAGCGGCTGGCGACATTGCACCCTGCCTTCGTCTCCGTCACCTATGGCGCGGGCGGCTCCACGCAGGAACGCACCCATGCCACGGTGCTGCGCATCGTCAAGGAGACCACGCTCACCCCGGCCGCGCATCTCACCTGCGTGGGCGCCACCAAGGAAGAGGTGAACGAGGTCGCGGCCCGCTATTGGCGGGCGGGGGTCAAGCATATCGTCGCCCTGCGCGGAGACATGCCGGGCGGCGCGCCCTATGCGCCGCATCCCGGCGGCTATGCCTTCGCGGCGGATCTGGTCGAGGGGTTGAAGAAAATCGCGGATTTCGAGATTTCCGTGGCCGCCTATCCGGAAACCCACCCGCAGGCATCCAGCCCCGAGGCGGATCTCGACAATCTCAAGCGCAAGCTCGATGCCGGGGCGACGCGCGCCATCACCCAGGTGTTTTTCGACAACAACATCTTTCTGCGCTTTCTGGACCGCGCCTTGGCCGCCGGCATCAAGGCGCCGATCGTGCCGGGCATATTACCCGTCACCAACTTCACCCAGGCGCGCAAATTCGCCGAGGCCTGCGGCACCTCCGTGCCGGGCTGGATGGCGGATATGTTCGAGGGGCTGGATGACGACGTGGAAACCCGCCGGATGGTTTCCGCCGCCGTGGCGGCCGAGCAAGCGCGCCTGCTCCAGGCCAACGGCATCGACGAGTTCCATTTCTACACCCTGAACCGCCCCGACCTCACTTATGCCATCGCCCGGATTCTGGGCGTGAAACCACAAGCCTGACCCGCCAGGGGGTGCAAGCGCCCCCAGGACAGCCTACGATGCGCGCATGAGTTCCTATCTGGATGGGCTGAACACGGCCCAACGCGAGGCGGTGGAAAGCACCGAGGGCCCAGTGCTGGTGCTGGCGGGGGCCGGCACGGGCAAAACGCGCGTGCTGACCACGCGCTTTGCCCATATCCTGCTCAGCCGCCGCGCCTTCCCCAACCAGATTCTCACCGTGACCTTCACCAACAAGGCGGCGCGGGAGATGCGCGAGCGCGTGGCGAAGATCATGGGCGGGCCGCAGGAGGGACTTTGGCTCGGCACGTTCCATTCCCTTTGCGCGCGGATGCTGCGCCGCTGGGCGGACCGGGTGGGGCTGACCGGCGGCTTCTCGATTCTGGACACGGACGACCAGCTCCGCCTGCTCAAGCAGATCATGGAAACGGCACGGATCGATTTCAAACGCTGGCCGCCCAACGCGTTGATGGCGCAGATCCAGCGCTGGAAAGACAAGGGCTTCATGCCGGACCAGATTCCAGCGGCCGAGACATCGGACTTCGCCAATGGCCGCGCCGTGGAATTCTACGCCGCCTATCAGACCCGCCTGCGCCAGCTCAACGCCGTGGATTTCGGCGATTTGCTGCTGCTGATGGTGCATCTCCTGAAAACCGACCCGGAGGTGCTGGCTTATTATCACCGCATCTTCCGCTATATCCTGGTGGACGAATATCAGGACACCAACCTGGTCCAATATTACTGGCTGCGGCTGCTGGCCCAGGGGCACAAGAATATCTGCTGCGTGGGCGACGATGACCAGAGCATCTATAGCTGGCGCGGCGCCGAGATCGAGAACATCCTGAAATTCGAGCGGGATTTTCCGGGCGCGAGGATTGTGCGGCTGGAAGCGAATTACCGTTCCACCCAGCCGATTCTCGCCGCCGCTTCCCATCTGATCTCCCACAATGAAGGGCGGCTGGGCAAAACCCTGCATCCTGGCCGCGACGATGCGCGGGGCGAGAAGGTCGAGGTGGTCTCCTTGTGGGATTCGGAGGAGGAAGCCCGCACCGTGGGCAACCGCATCGAATCCCTCTGGCGCGCCGGCCATTCGCTGAACGAGGTCGCCATCCTGGTCCGCGCCGGGTTCCAGACCCGCGCCTTTGAGGAACGGCTGCTCACGCTCGGCGTGCCCTACCGCATTATTGGCGGGCAGCGCTTCTATGAGCGGGCGGAAATCCGCGACACCATCGCGTATCTGCGCGTGCTGGCATGGCCCGGCGACGATCTCGCCTTCGAGCGCATCGTCAACACGCCCAAGCGCGGCGTGGGGGACGGCGCCTTGCGCAACCTGCATGAAAACGCCCGCGCCTATGGCCTGGCGCTGCACGACACCGCCGAGAAGCTGGTGGCCGAAGGCGCGCTGCGCGGCAAGCTCGGCGCCAGCATGCGCAACCTGCTGGAACAATTCGCGGATTGGCGGAATATCCTGGCGGCGCAAGGCCCGGTGGTGGCGCTGGACACGCTGCTGGAAGAATCCGGCTATCTCGCCATGTGGAAAGCCGACAAATCCCCGGAAGCGCCAGGGCGGCTGGAAAACCTGAAAGAACTTTCCCGCGCCCTGGCGGATTTCGAGACGCTGCCAAGCTTCCTGGAGCATGTCGCCCTCGTCACCGAGGCCGAGGCGCAGGAGGATGGCGCGAAGGTCTCCATGATGACCCTGCATGGCGCCAAGGGGCTGGAATTCGACACGGTGTTTCTGCCCGGCTGGGAGGAAGGCGTGTTCCCCAACCAGCGCGCCCTGGATGAAGGCGGCAATAAAAGCCTGGAGGAAGAACGGCGCCTGGCTTATGTGGGCATCACCCGCGCCCGGCAGCGCGCCATCATCCTGCATGCCGCCAACCGGCGCATTTACGCCAACTGGCAAAGCTCCATCCCCAGCCGCTTCATCGACGAACTGCCGGAGGAGGTCATCCACCGCTCCGGCTCCGCCCAGCCGCAAACCACGCGCCCGGCCCCGGCCGCCACGCATTTCCCCGTGCAGGCCCGCCGCCCGGATATGTGGGAGGTGCGAGCCCGCCCCGCCAGGCCCCACAAAATTCCGGTGGGCGCACGGGTGTTCCACCAGAAATTCGGCTATGGCCGCGTCATCGCCGCCGATGACGACCGGCTGGATATTGAATTCGAGACATCAGGAGAAAAACGCGTGCTGGACCGTTTCGTGGAGCGCCAGGATGGCTGAGGAAGTTCTGGAGTGCATTTCGCTTCGCGTTCCGGCCGAGGTGATGGAAACCTTCGAGGCGGCGCTCTCCAGCGTCTGCCGCGCCGTGTCCTTCTATCACGACGAGGATGTGGATGAATGGGACCTGCAAGGCGTGAAGGAACGCGGCGCGTATGAGGACGACCTCGCCGCCGCCCTGATGGTCGCGGAAATGGTCTCCGGTTTCTCGCCGCGGGTCACGCGCGGGCTGGTGCCCGTGGGCGGCTGGCTGGCGCGCACCCAACAAGCCTTCCCCGAGCAGCTCATCGGCGCGCGTTTCGCCGTGCGCGGCACCCATATCGAGGGGCCGGAACGCCCGGGGCGCATCACCATCACGCTGGATGCCGGGCTGGCCTTTGGCACCGGCGAGCATAACTCCACCCGCGGCTGCCTGGTGACGCTGGAAGATCTGGTGAAACATCACCACCCGCAACGGATTCTCGATCTTGGCACCGGCTCGGGCATTCTCGCCATCGCCGCCGCCAAGCTGATGCATCGGAGCGTTCTGGCAACCGACATCGACGCCCGCGCCGCCCGCGTGGCCGGTGAAAACGCCAAGCTGAACGGGGTGGCGAATATGATCCACGCCATCCAGGCCGATGGCTGGGCCGACCCGCGAATCACCAAGGCCGCCCCGTTCGAGCTGGTGTTCGCCAACATCCTGGCCCGGCCGCTCTGCGCCATGGCGCATCAGCTCGCCGCGCATCTGGCCCCCGGCGGGGTGGCGATCCTGGCGGGGTTGCTGAACACGCAGGTGAACTGGGTGCTCTCCTGCCACCGCCGCGCCGGGCTTAGGCTGGAAAAACGGCTGGTGGACGGCGCCTGGTCGATTCTGACCTTGCGAAAATAGCGCCGCGAAAACAGCGCCCCAGCCCGCGACGGCGCCTGGGGCGCGGGCGGGCTACACCGCCGGCATGCCCCGCAGGACCGCCAGCACCTTCGGCGCCAGCTCCTTCTGGCAGATCAGCAGATCCGGCAGATAAGGATTGGCATTGTTATAAACCAAGGGCGCCCCATCGGCACGGGTGGCGTGCAGCCCGGCGGCCAGGGCCACGGCGGCGGGGGCGCAATTATCCCACTCATATTGCCCGCCCGTGTGCAGATAAATATCCGCCTCGCCGCGCAGCACCGCCATCGCCTTCGCCCCGGCGGAGCCCATCGGCACCAGCTCGCCATTCAGCGCCTCGGCCACGGCCAGGGCCTCCTTCGCGGGACGGGTGCGGCTGACCAGCACGCGCGGCTTGGGCGCGATCTCCGGCAAGGGAAGCGGTTCGGACGACATCACTTGCCCCAGCCCCGGCAGCGCCACCGCGCCGATGGCGGGCTTGCCCGCGATGGCAAGCGCCACATGCACCGCCCAGTCCGCGCGGCCCTCGCCATATTCGCGTGTGCCATCCAGCGGATCGACGATCCAGACCCGCTCGGCGGCAAGCCTGGCCGCGCTGTCTTTTTCCTCCTCGGACAGCACCGCGTCATCCGGCCGGTTCTCGCGCAGCGCGGCCATGATGAATTCATTCGCCACGCGATCCCCCGCCTTGCCGAGCGCCTTGCCCTCGAACAGGCCGGTGGCGCGCAGCTCCCGCAGGATCTTGCCCGCGCCCTCGGCGATGGTTTTCGCCAACTCCAGATCGGTCATGGAATCAGCCTTTCCACGATCAGATCCGCCGCCTGTTCCGGCGTCATCTTCGAGGTATCGACATGAATCTCCGCGTCGTGCGGCGGCTCATAAGGGCTGTCGATGCCGGTGAAATTCTTCAGCTCACCGGAGCGGGCTTTTTTATAAAGCCCCTTCACGTCGCGCCGCTCGGCTTCCTCCAAGGCGGTGTCGATGAAAATTTCGACGAACTCGCCCGGCGCCATCATCTTGCGCACCATCTCGCGCTCCGAACGGAAAGGCGAGATGAAGGCGGTGATGACAATCAACCCGGCATCCGTCATCAGCTTCGCCACCTCGCCCACGCGGCGGATGTTTTCGATCCGGTCCGCCTCGGTGAAACCGAGATCCTTGTTGAGGCCATGGCGGACATTGTCGCCATCCAGCAGGAAGGTATGGCGGTTCATCCGCACCAGCTTCTTCTCGACCAGATTGGCGATGGTGGATTTACCCGCACCCGAAAGCCCGGTGAACCACAGCACGGCGGGTTTCTGGTTCTTCAGGCTCGCATGCACCTCACGCGAAACATCCAGCGCCTGCCAATGCACATTCTGCGAGCGTCGCAGCGAGAAGCTGAGCATGCCCGCCCCCACGGTGGCGTTGGTCATCTTGTCGATGACGATAAACCCGCCCAGCGCATGGGTCTTCGCATAGGGCTCGAAGGGAACCGGCCGGTCCGTGGTGATGTTGGCGACACCGATGGCGTTCAGCTCCAGCGTCTTCGCCGCCGCATGCTCCAGCGTGTTGACGTTGATCTGATATTTCGGCGCCTGGATGGAAGCGGACACGGTCTGCGTGCCGAGCTTGATCCAATAGGCCCGGCCCGGCGTCATCGCCTCGTCGGCCATCCAGACGATGGTGGCCTCGAACTGGTCCGCCACCTGCACCGGCGCATCGGCGGGGGTGATGACATCGCCGCGCGAACAGTCGATCTCGTCGGCGAAGCACAACGTCACCGACTGCCCGGCCACCGCCCGCTCCAGATCGCCATCGAGGGTGACGATGCGCGTAACCTTGGAGGTTTTTCCGGAAGGCAGCACACGGATATCATCGCCGGGCCTCACCACGCCGCTGGCCAGTTGCCCGGAAAATCCACGAAAATCGAGATTCGGGCGGTTCACCCATTGCACCGGCAGGCGGAAGGGCTTGGCCTGGTCGGCGGTCACGTCCAGCTCGACATTTTCCAGGAACGTCACCAGCGGCACGCCGGTATACCAGGGCATATGGTCGGAGCGCGTGGTGATGTTGTCCCCCACATAACCGGAGATCGGCATGGGGGTGAACCGCGTGATGCCGATGCCGGCCGCGAATTGCCGGTACTCGGCCACGATGGCGTCGTATTTATCCTGATCGTAGCCGATCAGGTCCATCTTGTTCACCGCCAGCACGATATGACGGATGCCGATGAGATGGGCGAGATAGGAATGACGGCGCGTCTGCGTCAGCACCCCCTTGCGCGCATCGATGAGAATGACCGCCAGATCCGCCGTGGAGGCGCCGGTGACCATGTTGCGCGTATATTGCTCATGGCCGGGTGTGTCGGCGACGATGAATTTGCGTTTCTCGGTGGCGAAGAAGCGATAAGCCACATCGATGGTGATGCCTTGCTCGCGCTCGGCGGCGAGCCCGTCCACCAGCAACGCGAAATCGATATTCTGTCCCTGCGTGCCAACCTTCCTGGAATCGGCCTCCAGAGCGGCGAGCTGATCCTCGAAGATCATTTTCGAATCATAGAGCAGCCGGCCGATGAGAGTGGATTTACCGTCATCCACCGAGCCGCAGGTAATGAAGCGCAGCAGCGATTTATGCTGGTGCTTCAGCAGATAGGCATCGATATCCTGGGCGATCAGTGAATCGACCTTGTAGGAGCTTTCCTGACTCTCGCTCATCAGAAATACCCCTCCTGCTTCTTCTTTTCCATGCTGGCGCCGCCTGAATCCTTGTCGATCACCCGGCCCTGGCGCTCAGAGGTGGTGGTGAGCAATGTTTCCTGAATCACCTCGGTGATGGTGTGCGCCTTGCTCTCCACGGCACCAGAAAGCGGGTAGCAGCCCAGCGTGCGGAACCGCACGGATCTGCGCGCCGGCACCTCGCCGGGGTTCAGGCGGAAACGCTCGTCATCCACCATGATCAACAGCCCGTCGCGCTCCACCACCGGCCGCTCGGCGGCGAAATACAAAGGCACGATGGGGATGTTCTCGAGATGGATATATTGCCAGATGTCCAGCTCGGTCCAGTTGGAGATCGGAAACACGCGGATGCTCTCGCCCTTGTTCTTGCGGGCATTGTAGAGGTTCCACAATTCCGGGCGCTGGTTTTTCGGATCCCAGCGGTGATTGGCCGAGCGGAAGGAAAAGATACGCTCCTTGGCGCGGCTCTTTTCCTCATCGCGGCGCGCGCCGCCAAAAGCCGCGTCGAAACCGTATTTGTCGAGCGCCTGCTTCAAGCCCTCGGTCTTCCACATATCGGTGTGCAGCGGGCCATGGTCGAACGGGTTGATGCCCTTCGCCTTGGCCTCGGGGTTCTGGTAGACCAGCAATTCCATGCCGCTTTCCTTGGCCATGCGGTCGCGCAGCTCATACATGGCCTTGAACTTCCAGGTCGTGTCCACATGCAGCAGCGGGAAGGGCGGCGGCGCGGGGTAGAAGGCCTTGCGCGCCAGATGCAGCATCACCGCGCTATCCTTGCCGATGGAATAGAGCATCACCGGTTTCTCGGTCTCGGCCACCACCTCGCGCATGATATGGATGGATTCCGCCTCAAGACGCTGGAGATGTGTAAGGGTGAGCGGGGCGGCGGACGATTGGGGCGTCATCGGCAAGTCATACTCCAAGAACCGAACTCCAGACCGTTATGGACCGGGGTCGCGGCACGGTGCAATGCACCCGTTCCGCATGCCAAGCAATCAAAAACATTAAAAAACCTAGAGACAATAGAAAGAAATAACCTCCCCCCTCGCCGCCCAGGGGGGGGGTTGGGTTTCCCGCCGGTCTCGTCTATCCGGGACGGGCGGCGGGATCGCCGCCATTGAGTTAAGGAGACTGAATGGAGGGCGTCCTTGTCACGGGCGGCGGAAAGCGGCTGGGCGCGGCCATAGCCAGGCATCTGGGCCATAAAGGCTGGCATGTCTTCGTGCATCATCATCATTCCGCCGAAGGGGCGCGGGCGGTCGCGGCGGACATCGTCGCGGGCGGCGGGCGCGCCACTCCGGTTAACGCCAACCTCGCCAACGAGGCCGAGGTGGAACGCCTCTACCGGAAATGCGAGGCGCTCTGCCCGCTGGGCCTGCTGGTGAACAGCGCCTCCGGCTTTGAATACGACACCGCCGCGAGCGTCTCGGCCAAGGGGCTGGAGAGCCATATGCGGGTCAATCTTTTCGCCCCGGTGCTGCTGACGCGCAGCCTCCATGCCTCGCTGGCCGCGCGCGGCGCCAAGGGCGTGGCCATCAATATCGTGGACAACAAGGTATTCGGCCTCAATCCGGATTATTTTTCATATACCCTCTCCAAGGTGGCGATGCAGGGCATGATTCAGATGCAGGCCATGGCGCTGGCGCCCACGCTGCGCGTGGCGGGCATCGCCCCCGGCATCACGCTGATCAGCGGCTTGCAGACGGAGCGGGAATTCGAGCGCAGCCACCGCAACAACCCGATGGGACAAGGCTGCACGCCAGAGCAGATCCTCAACGCGGTGGATTTCATTCTCGCCAGCCCCGCTTATCACGGCCAGACCCTGGTGATCGATGGCGGGCAGGTGCTACAGCGCCGCCCGCGCGACGTGGTGTTTCTGGAAAACCCCGTCCCGCCGAGCACCTGACCCGCCCGGCACGCCGCGCTGGCGTTGCGGGCACGGAGTTTCGCGGCTAAGCAGGCCGGGTCAGTTTCTCAAGGGTTATTCAGCTTGCAGAACCGCCTACGCTCTCTTGGCGTCATCGCCTCCTTCGCTTTGCTGACCGGCTGCGCGGCCGGTCATTTCGCCGGCCATCAATTGCTGGGGTTGAACGGCACCAAAACCCCCGGCACCGTCCCTTCCGTGTTCGGCTATGCGGTGGCGGACGAACCCCAGGCGGCCATTGTCGGGCGGGACATTCTGAACCATGGCGGCAACGCGGTGGATGCGGCCGTGGCGGAAGGTTTCGCCCAGGCGGTTACCCTACCCTCTCGCGGCGGCCTCGGCGGCGGCGGCGCCTGTATCATCAAAATGCCAAACGCCAAGGGCGAAATGCAGCCGCCCGTGGTGCTGGACTTCCCGGCGGGCATGCCCGCCGCCAATGGCGGCAGCCGCCCGGCCGCCGTGCCCTTGCTGGCGCGCGGGCTGCTGGCCATGCAGGCGCGCTATGGGCAATTGCCGCCATCCGCCGTCATTGTGCCGGCTGAGCGCCTGGCCGGCGGGGCGCAAATCTCCCAGCCCCTGGAAGCGGATTTACAGGTCGTCGGCAACGCGCTGCTGGCCGACCCCGCCGCCGCCGCGATCTTCGCCCCCGGCGGCAAGCTCCTGCCGGAGGGCGCCACCTTCCAGCAGCCGGACCTGGCCGCCACGCTCGAAGCCTTGCGCGTCAATGGCGTGCAGGGGCTTTATGCCAGCAACAACGCCGTGCAATTCGCCGCCGCGGCGGATTCGGCGGGCGCCGGCCTGACCGCGAAGGACCTGATCGACGCCATCCCGCAATACACGGCACCGGTCAGCCGCCAGCAGGATGGCTATGCCATCGCCGCCCTGCCGGCGGCGACCTCCGGCCAGGGCGAGGCGCTGCCCGCCTCCGCCAGCTTCATGACGCTGGGCAAGGATGGCGGATCGGTCATCTGCGTGACCTCGATGAACAATCTCTTCGGCACCGGGCGCATCGCGCCGGGCACGGGTGTGCTGCTGGCGGCCTCGCCGCGCACCAACCCCACCCCGAATCTCGCCGCCGCCATGGCCTATACATCTGGCGGCCTCGCCTTCCGCGCCGCCGTGTCCGGCACCGGGCAAAACGAATCCGACGACGCGGCACGGATCGGCATGACCAACGCCCTCACCGGCAAGGACGAACCGATCCCCGCCCCCGGGCGCGCCAACATCATCTCCTGCCCTGGCAAGGTGCCGGGCGGCGAGGCCAGCTGCACCGCCAGCGCCGCGCCGGGCGGCAACGGGCTGGCCATCGGCGGACGATAGACCTTGGTTCTGAAAATCGGCGCCGGGCGGCAGGTGCCGCCCTTCCGGGTCATGGATGTGATCCTGGCGGCGAATGAGCGCACCGCCACCCTGCGCCCTGGTGAACCGAAAATATTGCGCATGGAGGTCGGCCAGCCCGGCACCGGCCTGCCCGCGGGGGCCCGGCGAGCCGTGGAAGCGGCACTGCGAACCGGCGACACGCTGGGCTATACGGATGGGCTGGGCCGTCCCTCGCTCAAGGCCCGCATCGCCCGCCATATCCGCGAATGGTACGGGGTGGAGGTGCCGCCCACCCGGATCGCGGTCACGGTCGGGGCGTCCGGCGGGTTTCCGCTGGCTTTCCTGTCCAGCTTCGATGTGGGGGACCGGGTGGCCCTGGCCGCGCCTTATTACCCGCCTTATTATAATATTCTGCTCGCCTTGGGGCTGCGGCCCGTGGTGCTGCCCTGCGGGATCGAGACCGGCTTTCAACCGACCATCGAGATGCTGGAGTCGCTGCCCGACAAGCCGGACGGGCTGATTGTCGCCAGCCCCGCCAATCCCACCGGCTCCATGCTCACCCCCGAGGCCCTGGAAGCGCTTTGCCGCTATTGCGACGGTTCCGGCATCCGGCTGATCTCGGACGAGATCTATCACGGCCTCACCTACGGCAAGCCCCAGGCCAGCGCGGCGCAGTTTTCCGGCAGCGCCATCGTCATCAACTCCTTCTCCAAATATTTTTCCATGACCGGCTGGCGCATCGGCTGGATGGTGGTGCCGGAAGACATGATCCGCGTGACCGAGCGCCTGGCCCAGAACATGTTCATCTGCCCGCCCCATATCGCGCAGCTGGCGGCGGAGGCGGCCTTCGCATGCCAGGACGAGCTGGAGGCCAACCGCGCCAATTACGCGAAAGCCCGCGAGATCATGATGACAGGGCTACGCGCGGCCGGGTTTCCCACCTTTTCCCCGCCGGACGGCGCTTTCTATATCTATGCGGACATCGAGGGCCGCGCGGCGGACAGCGCCGCCTTCTGCAACCGGCTGCTGGCCGAGCGGAACATCGCCTCCACCCCAGGGCTGGATTTCGATTCGGAGCGCGGCGGGCGCTATTTCCGGCTCAGCTATTGCGCCTCCCTGGAGGATATAGAAGACGCGGTGGAACGGCTGAAACACCTCTCCTGAATCCGGCGGCGCGTTTATCTACTCGTGAGTAGATTAGGGCTTTCCAGGGCCTGAAACATACAATATCAAGTCTGCGCCCCCTATCCGGGTCAGTTCAGAGGTATTGTACAAATGAAATTACTGGTCGCCGTGAAGCGGGTGGTCGACTACAACGTCAAGGTCCGGGTGAAGTCGGACAAGTCTGGCGTTGAGACTGCCGGCGTTAAAATGTCCATGAACCCGTTCGATGAAATCGCCGTCGAGGAAGCTGTCCGCCTGAAGGAAAAAGGTGTCGCCAGCGAGATCGTCGCCGTCTCCATCGGCGTGACGCAGGCGCAGGAAACCATCCGCACCGCGCTCGCCATGGGCGCTGATCGCGGCATCCTGGTGGAAACCGACATGGCGGTGGAACCGCTGGCGGTGGCCAAGATTCTGAAGGAATTGGCGCTGAAGGAAGGCGTGGACGCCGTGATCCTCGGCAAGCAGGCCATCGACGACGACATGAACGCCACCGGCCAGATGCTCGCCGCGCTGCTGGGCTGGCCGCAAGGCACGTTCGCCTCCAAGGTGGAGATCGCCGACGGCGCCGCCCTGGTCACCCGTGAGATCGATGGCGGGCTGGAGACGGTGAAGCTGACCCTTCCCGCCGTGGTCACCGCCGATCTGCGATTGAACGAGCCGCGCTATGCCTCGCTGCCCAACATCATGAAGGCCCGCAAGAAGGCGATCGACAATCTCAAGCCCGCCGATTTGAATGTCGATGTCACGCCGCGTTTGACGATTATCAATGTCAACGAGCCGCCCGCGCGCCAAGCTGGCATCAAGGTGCCGGACGTGGCCACACTCGTCGAAAAACTGCGCAACGAAGCGAAGGTGATCTGATATGACGGCTCTGGTTGTTCTGGATTTCGATGCCGCCGGCATCAAGCAGCCTTCGCGCTCCGCCATCGCCGCCGCTGGCCCGCTGGGTGAGGTGCATGTGCTGGTCGCCGGCCAAGGCGTTGGCGCCGTGGCCAGCGATGCCGCGAAGCTTTCCGGCGTCGCCAAGGTGCTGGTGGCCGACGATGCCGCCTACGCCCACCACCTGGCCGAGCCGATGGCGGCGCTCATCGTCTCTCTGGCCGGCAATTACAGCCATATCCTCCAGGCCGCCACGGCCTCGGGCAAGAACGTGCTGCCGCGCGTCGCCGCCCTGCTGGATGTGCAGCCGATCTCCGACATTTCCGGCGTGGTGGATGCCGACACGTTCGTGCGCCCGATCTATGCGGGCAATGCGCTGGCCACGGTGAAATCCGCCGACGCGAAGAAGGTGATCACCGTGCGCGCCGCCTCCTTCGACCCGGTGCCCGCCGAGGGTGGCTCCGCCGCCATCGAGAATGTGGCCGCCGCCGCGAATGAGGGCAAATCCGCCTATGTCGGCGAGGAAATCTCCAAATCCGAGCGTCCCGAACTCACCGCGGCGAAGATCATCGTCTCCGGCGGGCGCGGCATGCAGAATGGCGAGAATTTCACCAAGCTCATCGACCCGGTGGCGGACAAGCTGGGCGCCGCCGTCGGCGCCTCCCGCGCCGCGGTGGATGCCGGCTTCGTGCCCAACGATTATCAGGTCGGCCAAACCGGCAAGATCGTCGCACCCGAACTTTATATCGCCGTGGGTATTTCCGGCGCCATCCAGCATCTGGCCGGCATGAAGGATTCCAAGGTGATCGTCGCCATCAACAAGGATGAAGACGCGCCGATCTTCCAGGTGGCCGATTACGGCCTGGTCGGTGACCTCTTCACCGTACTTCCTGAACTGGAGAAGGCCCTATAATCATGAGCATCAGCAAAATCGGAGTCATCGGCGCGGGTTTGATGGGAAATGGCATCGCACATGCGGGGTTGATTTCCGGTTTTGACGTGGTGCTTGTGGACGCCTTCGAGGCGGCCCTGGCGAAGGGTCTGGCGACCATCGAAAAAAACATGGACCGCCAGGTGAGCAAGGGCAGCCTCACGGCGGAGGACAAGGCGGCGGCGCTAAAGCGCCTCACCTCCTCCACCGACTACCATGCGCTGAAGGGGACCGACATCGTCATCGAGGCGGTGCCCGAAAAGCTGGAGATCAAGGACAGCATCTACAAGGAGCTGAAGGAGGTGCTGGCGCCGGAGACGCTTCTGGCCTCCAACACCTCTTCGATCTCCATCACCCATCTGGCGGCCTTGTCCGGCCGGCCGGACAAATTCATCGGGCTGCATTTCTTCAACCCGGTGCCGATGATGAAACTGATCGAGATCACCCGCGGCCTCGCCACGTCTGACAGCACCTATCAGGCGGCGGCCGATCTGGCGGGCAAACTGAACAAGACCGCCGCCATCGTGCAGGATTCACCGGGCTTCATCGTCAACCGCTTGCTCTGCCCGATGCTCAACGAGGCGATCTTCACCCTGGCCGAGGGGGTCGCGGACGCCACCTCCATCGACGATGCGATGAAGCTGGGCGCCAACCACCCGATGGGGCCGCTCACACTCGCGGATTTCATCGGGCTGGACACGCTTCTCTCCATCATGCGCGTTCTGCACCAGGAGCTTGGGGACGATAAATACCGCCCTGCCCCGCTGCTGGTGAAATATGTGAATGCCGGCTGGCTGGGCCGTAAATCCGGGCGCGGCTTCTACGATTACAGCGTGACCCCGCCCAAGCCCGCGCGCTGAACCTGTCCCGGCATCCTCCAGACTCCGGCCCTTTTGAAAGGGCTTGGAATCTGGAGGATATGAAAAGCCCTCCAAACTCCAGGAGGGTTTTAAGACACATAACGCTCCAGGGTGTTTGTCCGAACGGGTGCGCGGCCCTAACGGGGGTACGGACACGAAAGTGCATTTTACGCACACCAGCCATGAACGGATGAGGAACACCTCAAGTCCCGTTTACCTTCCTATTCTGTAATTTCGTAGCTCTGTTTGAGCAGATCATATGCTGGTGGAATGAGGGCTTCCTCACCCTTATCGAAACTTTCAAAGAGATCATAGCGAGAGAGGATATCAAGCGGCTGCCTCTCGGCGGTGCCGCACGTTATATAGAGGTAGCGTGCCATAACTTCTCTTGATCGCTGATCGGTCAGCCGATCCACAAGCGCCTGTTGTTCCCGGCACAGTTTTACCGCATCAGCGATGAAAGCACTGCCATCCTCGGGCATCTTGACGGATCGCAACAAAAACCCATCACGCAACGTAAACCACTGCAAGACGGCCTTCTCAAAGCTTACATTGGTAAAACCAGCATACTGCGGATCGCCCTTGCGGGCCGTATATTCTTTGTTCGAGTATTTTCCTCGAAAGGTGAGATCCTGGAACGCGCCTTCGAAGCGGCAATTCACAAAGCCGCTGCATCCGAAATCCACGCCACTCAGCTTTTTAAACACGAAAGCACAGCCAACAAAATACGGATCACCAATACTCGTCTTCGTTAGCTTCACATTCTCGAAGTGGCAATTCACGTAGCGGGACTGGTACTCGCCTCTCTTGCTTGTGTTCCAGTCAAAACCGATCGCCCCCATAGTCCATTCGCAACGATAAAAACGACAATTGGTAAAGGTGCTGCCATAGTCACCGAAATCGTTCATATCGGTGTAATCGAAGACGCAGTCCTGGAAGACTGAATGTTCGGAGATCGTTTCCGCTAATATTCCCGCCGTGAAGTCGCAGCCTTTGAGCACAGCATGCCTCAACTTCGCCTTACGCCGCGCTCCTGGCAGACAAAGCCGGAATCCCCGAAAATCAAACAGGCCATCTTCGGTCTTGCCAAAGGGCTGAGTCTTGAGGGCTTCGTCAGGATCAATTCCAGCCCAACGTTCGCGCCAGGCGGTGAACTGTTTGGCGGTGTAGCGTTTCGGTGGTCTGGATGCGGAAAATTCGGTCATGGTGCCTATGGCAGAAAAATGTCGTCGATGAGCGGTACTTCGGGTTCCTCGGACGTGATGGCGGTCTCTGGCGGCCCTTGCGGTGAAGCCGGTGCAATTTTGGGCGGTGGCATCGGCGGCTGTGGATCAATCGTCTTGCCGCTGGTGTCCAGGTGCATCAGATCATCGCCGTATTTCAGCCGATGTGCCTGAAGCTGACCCTGGGTGGTCATGTCGTACTGATCACCAGTGTCCTTGTCGATGAAGTCTGGCCCTTTGTTGGGCTTGCCGGTGGCCCGCTCTCCTATGTCTGGATCGTTTCGAACGCTTTCCCGAGCCTCCTTGTCGATTTGATAGCCACGGAACCGTGACCGCGCATTCGGGTCTTTCTCGATCGCGTCATGCTGCCGCTTGGAATACACGTCCTTATCCGGCCCCTGGTCGATTTTCCGGGCCGCATTAGTGGTATGGTCCTGCAAACGGCGAAAAACCTGCTCCCGGGTCAGCGGCGGGTTCTGGGGCGTGGTGGTGTCCGATACCAGCGTAACCGCAGGCGTCCCCGCGCTCCCGCCACCCCCAGCACCATCGGTTTCGCCAATCAGGACAGTGGGATTGCCAAGGATAATCGCCCCGCCATGAGAGGTCTGATCGCCCATGCGCGCGGCCGGCAGGCCATTGATGAAAACCCCGGACGATCCCTTGATGATGGTCGCGGGCGGCCCGACGCAAGTTGCCGTGTCCGTCATCCTGGCGGCGGGCAGCCCGCCGATCAGAACATTGGGCGATCCGACGACAATCGCCCCACCGACATGCGGCACCGGCCCGTCGCTGGCCGGGCAAATGTGCATGTCGGTGATTCGCGCTGCGGGTTTGCCTGCGGCCATGATATAACACTACCGAACAGAGCCAGACTGACAAGGCAGCAAGGCAAATTATGCCCGTTCGTCCGTGAAATGAAGATTTATCGGACACATTCAAAAATGTCCGGTGATGCTGCTGAGAAGTGAGATGGCGGACAAACAGTTTTTCGGACAAGACAACGAACTGATGTTCTTGTGCCGTTCATGTCTAGCGTGCGTAAAAGGCACTTTCGTGTCCGCCCCCTAACGCGGCTGCACGAGACCCTTCATGGCGGCGATATGCGCCTCTTCCTCACTGAGCAGCAGACGCAGCAGCGCCGCGCTGTCCCTGTCCCGCTGGGCAAGAAACCGGATGGCGGCACGGTAGAGCTTCACCATGCCCCGCTTGGCAAGCAGGCTGCTGACCACCACGGGCAAGGTCTCAGCGGCTTCGCTGGGGGGCAGTTCCGGCCGGGCGGGCACCTCCCCCCCCAGCGCGGCGATGCGCCCGGCAAGCTGGGCGGCATGGCGGCGCTCCATCGCCTGGCGGCGGGTCAGCGTGGAGTGCAGCGTCTCATTCACCACCTCGTCGAGCTTCTCCAGCAATTGCGCATAGCGGCTGATGGACAGCTCCTCCGCCCGGTGCAGCAGACGCAATAATTGCAACCCCGTGTCCGGTGGAATCGGGCGGATGCGCAAGCGCCGCGCCGCCTCATCCCGCAGCGCGGCGATCTGTTCCGAAAATGGCGGAATGGCAGCCTCAGACGGCACGGGCATGGCGCGGCAGCGCCGGTGCGCCCTTGCGCAGATAAGCGTCGAACAAGGCCGCGACATTCCGCACGAAAGGCCGCCCACGTTCCGTCACGCTCAGTCGCGCGCCGTCCCATTCCACCAGCCCGTCATCGGCAAACCCGGCAAGCGGCGCCGCATCCGCCAGCAAAGCGGCCTCGCCAACACCAAAGGCACGCGCCATGGCCGGCAGGTCCACGGCAAGATCGCACATGATCCGCTCGATCACGGCGCGGCGCAGCCTGTCCTCATGGTCCAGCGCCACACCGCGCGTCACCGGAAACCGCCCCTGGGCGAGCATGTCTTCATAAGCGGGAATGCTGGGCTGATTCTGCACATAACCCTGCGGTAGCGCACCAATGGCGCTCGCGCCAAGCCCGATCAGCACAGGCGCCGCATCCGTCGTATAGCCCTGGAACCCGCGCTGGAGCGCCCCTGCTTTGGCGGCCTTGGCCATTTCATCCTCCGGCCGGGCATAATGGTCCAGCCCCACCGGCACCATGCCGCCCTCTTGCTCCAGCACGGCCCGGATGGCCGCCTCCTGGCGTAAGCGCGCCACCCCCACGGGCAGCGCCGCCTCCGGAATCAGGTTCTGATGCTTCTTCATCCAGGGCACATGCGCATAGCCGAACACGGCGGCACGGTCCGGTGCCAGCTCCAGCGCCATCCGGGCGGTGCGGGCCACGGACTCCTCCGTCTGGTGTGGCAGCCCGTAAATCAGGTCGAGATTGAGAGAGGTCACCCCCAGCTCACGCAGCCCCTCGGCGGCGTCGCGGGTCTGCTCAAAGCTCTGCATCCGGCCGATCGCCTTTTGCACATCCTCGTCGAAATCCTGCACCCCCAGGCTGGCGCGGTTCACCCCCATCAGGGCCAGCGCGCGCAGCTTCTCGGGCTGTAGCGCCGCCGGGTCGATCTCGATGGCGATTTCCGCCTCCGCCGTCACCTCGAACCGCGCGCGGAGCATATCCATCAACCCGCTCAGGCAATCATCCGGCAAGGCGGTGGGAGTGCCACCGCCCCAATGCACCTGACTCACCCGCGCCCGGCGCCCCAGCGTATCGGCCAGCAATTCGATCTCGCTGGCCAAAGCGCGCGCATAATGACGCTTCGGCCGTTCATGATGCGCGACACTGGTATGGCAACCGCAATAAAGGCAGAGCCGGTCGCAAAACGGCACATGCAGATAAAGCGAAAGCTCCGCCGCCGGCGCCACGGCCGCCAGCCAGCGCGCATAGTCCCGCCCGTCGATTCCCGCATGAAAATGCGGCGCGGTGGGATAGCTGGTATAGCGCGGCACGCGGCCGTCGTAACGGGCGATCAGATCAATGTCGGTCATGGCCTGAAACCAATGGCAGAATACACGAAAACCACCTTGACCCAGGTCAACCCGGCAGAAAGTCCGGCACGGACAAATAGCGCTCGCCCGTATCGTAATTGAACCCCAGTACGCGCGTGCCGGCCGGCAGCTCCTTCAGCAGCTTGTCGATGGCCGCCAGCGTGGCGCCGGAGGAAATGCCGACCAGCAGCCCCTCCTTCGTGGCGGAATCGCGGGCGAACGCCTTTGCCGCCTCGCCTTCCACGGTGACGATGCCGTCGATCGCGGCACGGTGAAAATTGCCCGGCACGAACCCCGCGCCGATTCCCTGAATGGGGTGCGGCGCCGGCGCCCCGCCCGAAAGCACCGGCGAAGCGGCTGGCTCCACGGCGAACACCTTCAGATTCGGCCAATGCGGCTTCAGCGTCTCGGCGACACCGGTAAGATGCCCCCCAGTGCCGACACCGGAGACAATCACATCCAGCCCATCGGGAAAATCCGCCAGAATCTCCAGCGCCGTGGTGCGGGTATGCACTTCGACATTCGCCGGATTTTCAAATTGCTGGGGAATGAAGGCCTCCGGATTCTCCGCTTTCAGCGCCAGGGCGCGCTCGATGGCGCCCTTCATGCCCTTCTCCTTCGGCGTGAGGTCGAAACGGGCGCCATAAGCCTGCATCAGCCGGCGCCGCTCGACCGACATGCTCTCCGGCATCACCAGAATCAGCTTATAGCCCTTCACCGCCGCCACCAGCGCCAAACCGACACCCGTATTGCCGGAGGTCGGTTCAATGATCAGCCCGCCGGGCTTGAGCAGCCCGTCACGTTCGGCCGCCTCGATCATCGCCAGCGCGATACGGTCCTTGATCGAGCCGCCAGGGTTGGTGCGTTCGGATTTCACCCAGACATTTGCTTGGGGAAACAAACGGGAGAGGCGGATATGCGGCGTCTTGCCGATGGTATCGAGGACGGAGCTGACCGGCATTTATAGTCTCCATGATTTTTCTGGACTCATCGCGCCGATGCGACCGCCACGCAAGGGCCTGGGCATGATTACCCCAGGCGCATCCAGCCCTCCCCGTCGATCATGGCCACACCGCCCGCGTCTCAGGCGGCAAGCGGCAAGGTGAACGAGGCAGCCCGCGCGGCGATGGTCCGGCGGATGGCCGCGGGAACCTGCCGGGCGGATTGGGCGCGCGGATACGCCATTTCCCGGATCGGCGCCTTGGGCGCCTCACGCGCATCCCAGTTGGTGAATGCCATCCTGTCCACATTGTCCACGAAGCTTTCCGCCGGCAGCCCCTCGGCCAGCAGCAATTCATGGCTGGCGAGCTCGACATGGTAATAAGTGAATATTTCAGGCACCCCCTCCTCGCGGAGAATACTCACCCCGTTCACCAGCGCCCCGGCCTGCACCAGCACGCCATCCAGGAACACCGCATGGTCCGGCGACAGCACCAAATCCCGCGCCGGCAGCCCCTCGGCCAGGGCACCGGCCTTGATCCGGACCGGCAGGCCGCGCAGCCTGTCGGCAAAGCGCGTGGCGATGCGCGAACGCCCCACCCAGCGCACCGGCAAGGCCCGGCCGTCTTCGGTCAGCACCAGATCGCCCGGCTGGATGGTCTCCACCGTCACATGCCCGGACGGGGTGGCGATCCTCGTGCCCGCATAGAAGCAATAAGGCGACCCGGCATAGACGAAATAGCCGTTCTGCATGGTGAAATCATTCACATTCGCCCCGGCCGCCAAGGTCACGCTGGTGGCGATCGTGCTGCCATACCGGCCGCCGTGAATATCGATCAGGCTATAAGTCCCGTTGCCATTGTCCTTCAGTTGAAGCGTGTCGCCCCCCGCATAAATCTCATCGCCATAGCCGAGATTTTGCAAGGTCATGGTCTTGGCGTAGCTGGGCACTTTCAGAATATTCCTGGTGCCGTCCGTCGTCACCGCGTCGAACAGAATCGGCGCGCTGGAACCGCCGCAATTCAGGTTCAAGGTCGCGCCGTTCAACGTCACCGTGCCAGCACTGGAACTGCCGCTGTCATGGCCGATCTGCGAAACGGTGATCGACGCACCGCCGCTCAGCACCAGATTCTGCCCCGCATCGACGACCAGATCGTTGTTGCTGTTCGTGAAGGTACCGCCGGAAATCGTCGCCGTCCCGGAACCGGAAACATAAATCGTCGCGCTGCCGCCGATCTTCGTGCCGGCACCGAAACTCAACACCGCGTCGGCGGCCAGATGCAGGCTGGAATTGAGCGAGAGCTTGTCCGCGCCGACGATCGAGACCCCCCCGCCATTGATATACAGGTTGGTGATCGTCTGGTTGCCGCCGAGATCGATCGTGGCCGGCCCGGTGATGTAAACGGTGCCATCGCCACTTGAGGAAGGCGTGCCCGACGCGCCGGACCAGTTCTGGCTGTTCGTCCAGCCATCCGTGCCGCCGGCACCAGTCCAAGTCCACGCCATACACCCCTCCATCCTGAATAAACCCAAACAGCGAACGCTCCGGCACACGCCCATCGCATGAGCAATTCGCGCCGCAAGATTCATTTTTTTGGCTATTATCAAATAAAAAAACAAATAAATACGCATTGCACGAAAAAGTTATATTAAAAATACATAAATACAGTAACTATATATATTTTTAAATATATTTCCTTTCGGCCTCATCATTTACAAAACGAACCAATATACCGGTTTTCAGCCAGGGATTTGGCCAATAAAAAACCCGTGCGGAGCAAGGCTCCGGCACGGGTCGGTCAGGTTGGGCCTTTCCGGCCTTGTTCGGATCGTCAGCCGCTTTCCAGCGCCCGCGTCACGGCGCGGCGTAAAAGCTGGCCAGGTTGATGCGTGTGGGTCAGCATTGCGGTGAATTGCCCGGGCTGGTGTTCCGGCGGCGTCTCGAAGCTCGTAAACCCGCAAGCGGCCAGAAACCGGAACTGATCGGGCAGGAAATGCCCGGTGGCGCGCAGATCCCCCCGGTAGCCATGCTGGCGCAGCGCCCGGGCGAGGGTAAAGCCCCGGCCATCGCGGAATTTCGGAAACATCACCGCGATCACCGCCAGCTCACCCAGCCTGGGCAGAATATCCGCCAACCCGGCATCGGGCTGCAATATCAGATCCGCCGCGACCGGCTCGGCGATCTCAACCCCCTTGGCATCAATGAGCGGCATAAATCGCCTCCTTGAACGGTTCTGCGCCCAGACGCCGGTACGTATCGATAAAACGCTCGTCCGGCGCGCGGATGGCCAGATAGGCATCCATCAGCGCGGCGATGGCGTCTGGCACTTTCGCGGTGGGCACGGCCGGGCCAATGATCCTGCCAATCCCCGCTTGTTCATCCGCCGCGCCACCCAGCGTGATCTGATAGACTTCCTCGCCGTTCTTATCGACGCCGAGCAGCCCGACATGGCCGACATGGTGATGCCCACAGGCATTGATGCACCCAGAAATATTCACATGCAGCGTGCCGATCTCATGCTGCCTCGGCGCCAGCCGTTCGGCGATTCGCTGCGCCACGGGAATGGAGCGCGCCGTCGCCAGCGCGCAATAATCCATGCCGGGGCAAGCGATGATGTCCGTGACCAGCCCGATATTGTCGCTCGCCAGCCCCGCCTTCACCAGCGCCTTGAACAAGGCCGGCACATCGTCCTTGGCCACATGCGGCAGCACCAGATTCTGCACGTGCGACACGCGGATCTCACCCAGCGAATATTTATCCGCGAGATCCGCCACCACATCCATCTCGTCGGCGCTGGCATCTCCCGGAATACCGCCAACCGGCTTCAAGGAAATCACCACCGAGACATAGCCCCTCGCCTTGTGCGCATGCGTGTTCTGCTTCACCCAGCGGGCCAGCGCCCGGTCATCCAGCATCGCGGCCTTCAGCACGCCCGTGTCCTGGCGCGGGAACGCCGGCACCGGAAAACGCGCCGCCACGGCCCGCACCAGCTCATCCGTCAGCAGGCAGTAATCCGGCGCCATGCCGGCATATTCATCCTCGACCATCTTGACGAAGGCTTCAGGCTTCATCTCCCGGATCAAAATCTTGATGCGCGCCTTGTAGATATTGTCGCGCCGGCCCAGGGCGTTGTAGACGCGCAAAACCGCCTCGCAATAGCGCAGCAATTCGCCAACCGGCAGATCCTCGCGCAGCTTCACCGCCACATACGGGGTCCGCCCCAGCCCGCCCCCCGCGAACACGCGAAACACCGGCTCGCCGGCCGCGTTCCGGTAGGCTTCCAGCCCGATATCATGCACCCGCACCGCCGCGCGGTCATGCCCGGCGCCCACGATGGCAATCTTGAACTTACGTGGAAGATAGGTGAATTCCGGATGGTCCGTGGACCATTGCCGGATGATCTCCGCATAAAGACGCGGATCGACGATCTCATCCGCCGCGGCCCCGGCAAACTCGTCCGTGGTGGTGTTGCGGATGCAATTGCCGCTGGTCTGGATGCCGTGAATATCCACCTCGGCCAAGGCCGCCAGCGCGGCGGGCACATCCTCCAGCCGCAGCCAGTTGAACTGGATGTTCTGGCGGGTGGTGAAATGGCCATAGCCACGGTCATAATGCCGCGCCACGTAAGCGAGCTGGCGCAGCTGCGTGGCGCTCAGCACGCCATAGGGAATGGCGATGCGCAGCATGTAAGCGTGCAATTGCAGATACACGCCATTCATCAGACGCAGCGGCTTGAACTCCTCTTCCGAGAGTTCGCCCTTGCGCCGGCGCTCCACCTGGAGGCTGAACTCCCTCACGCGCTGGCGCAGAAAGGCCCTGTCATATTCATCGTAACGATAAATCCCGGCAAACGGCGAGCTGGAGCGTTCCGACGGCAAGGGCGCTGGCACCTCGCCTTCGGCGCGCCACACCCCGGCGGGCAGATCCGCCCGCACGGAAGGGCCACGCGCGCGGATCTGCTCACGATGCGCCACGGGAAACAACCCGCCCGCCTCGCGCGTCACGTCGACGGCGCGTATATCCACCACATGCAGCTCGGCATCCGCGGGCTGCGCCTGGGCCAGCGCGGCCTCGATCTCCGCCTCGTCATAAGCGCGCGCCTGGTCCACATGCTCGGCCCATCCCCGCTCCCCCGCGAACCAGACGGATATGCCATCCGCCAGGCGGTTTCCTGTAATCACTTGCAACGCCATCTTCGGGTCCGCTCTCACTCACCAAACATCGCGCCAGGCCAAACACCTCCCCCGAGGACGGCGCGAGCCTCAGCGGGAAATAAATTTTTACCACACCCGATTTTATTTGAAAAATCCCAGGATGTTTTGCTGTTTTAGCCTCTTTGGAAGAAACTCTTTTTCACGTCAAAGATAAACAGGAGGCATTTCCCCCATTCCGCCCCGCGCGCCGGTTTACAGCGGCCCGAGGCTGCTTTAGCTTCCCGGTACCATACGCCAACCAGATCAGGTCCACGCCCATGGGCATCGACGACCAAAACCCCAAAATCGCCACCACGGCGCAAACCAGCATTTCCAACCTCCCGGCCATCGTCGCGGGGCTGCGCCATTCGCGCGAGGTCACGCATAAAATCCGCTATCAAGGCCATGTGCGCGAGCTTCCCTCCCGCACCGCGCTGGAACAGATCCGCGACGGTCTCTTCGCCGCCCTCTTCCCCAGCCATTATGGCTGCCCGGATCTGACGGATGAGACCATCGATTATTTCGTCGGCCTCACCCTCACCCGCACCCTGGCCGCCCTGACCGAGCAGGTGCGCCGTGGCCTGCTCTTCCTGGCGCCGGAGAACAAGGCCCGTTTCGAGGAAGCCGAATGCGCCGCCTGCGACATCGTGCGCGATTTCGCCGCCGGACTTCCCGCCATTCGCACGGCTCTGGTGGGTGACCTCAAGGCCGCCTATTCGGGCGATCCGGCCGCCACCTCCCTCGCCGAGGTGCTGCTCTGCTATCCCGGCATGCGGGCGGTGATTCACCACCGCCTGGCCCATGCGCTCTACAAGCTGGGCGCGCCCCTGGTGCCGCGCCTGCTGGCCAGCATCTCGCAAACCGAAACCGCCATCGACATTCATCCCGAAGCGCAGATCGGCGATCATTTCTTCATCGATCACGGCACCGGCGTCGTCATCGGCCAGACGGCGGTCATCGGCCGGAATGTCCGGCTCTACCAGCATGTGACGCTGGGCGCCAAGAGCTTCACCGAAGACGAAACCGGCGCGCTGGTGAAAGGCGAGCCCCGCCATCCGATCATCGAGGATAATGTGGTGATCTACGCGGGCGCCACCATCCTTGGCCGGGTGACGGTGGGCCGGGATTCGGTCGTCGGCGGCAATGTCTGGCTCACCCGCTCGGTGCCGCCGGGCAGCTTCGTCTCCCAGGCGCAAAACCGCCTGGCGGAGGGAGAATAGCCTATTCCCTCAGCAGCCCGGCAACCTTGCCGGCCAGCTCCGCCATCGAAAACGGCTTGGCGATGACATCCATCCCCACGCCGAGATTGGCGGCACTCAGGGCGGCCTGCTCGGCATAGCCGGTGATGAACAGCACCTTCAGACCGGCATCCTTACGCCTGGCCGCATCCGCCACCTGCCGGCCATTCAGCCCGCCTGGCAGCCCGACATCGGTGACCATCAAATCCACCCTGATTCCGGCTTCCAGAATCCTCAAGCCCGCGCGGCCATCCTCGGCTTCCAGCACCGTGTAGCCCGCCTCGCCGAGCAGCGCCACGATCGGCGCGCGCACCACCGCCTCATCGTCGATCACCAGCACCGTGGCACCGGGCTCGGCCTGCTGCACAAATATTTCGGCCGGCGCCGGCTCCTGCTGAATCTCGCCCTCGTGGCAAGGCAGATACAGGAACACCATGGTCCCCAGCCCCTGGGTGGAGAGAATTTCAACATGCCCGCCGGACTGGCGGACAAAACCATGCACCATGGACAAGCCAAGCCCCGTCCCCTGGCCCAGGGGCTTGGTGGTGAAGAACGGATCGAAGATCCGGCCGAGCAACTCCTTGGGGATCCCGCAGCCCGTGTCGGAGACGCAAATGACCAGATACGATCCAGGCGGCAGATCATAGCCGCGCGCTTCCGGTTCGGTCAGCGCGCGGCATGCGGTTTCAACCGTCAGCCGGCCCCCGCCGGGCATGGCGTCGCGGCCATTGATGGCGAGGTTGAGCAAGGCGTTCTCAAGTTGCGCGGCGTCCACCAGCGTCACCAGCCCGTCTTTCGGTTTCACCACCTCCAGCACGATCCCCGGCCCGACGGCACGCTGAATCAGATCCTCCATGCCCGCGACGAGCCGCCCGACATCCACGGGGCGCGGGTCGAGCGCCTGGCGGCGCGAGAAGGCCAGCAGGCGCTGCGTAAGCGCCGCGGCGCGCTGCGCGGAATCCTGCGCGCCCCGCAAAAACCGCTCCAGCCCATGTATCTGCCCGCGCGCCAGCCGCCGCCCGATCATTTCCAGGCTACCGCTGATCCCTTGCAACAGATTGTTGAAATCATGCGCGATGCCGCCGGTCAGTTGCCCCACCGCCTCCATCTTCTGCGCCTGGCGCAACGCCTCGTTGGCTTCCGTCAATTCCTGGGTGCGCTGGGCCACGCGCTGCTCCAGCGTCTCATTGGCCTCGCGCGCATGCTGGATCAGGCGCGCATTCTCAATGGCAATGGCCGCCTGCGCCGCCAGCCCGGTCATCAGCGTTTCATGCCGCGCGGTAAAACGCTCGCGCTCGGGATGCCCGAGCAGCAGCGTGCCGGTCACCTGTCCACCCCGCAAGATAACCGGCACGGCCATGTAGCTGACCACGGGCAAATGCCCCTCCGGCATGCCCAGCAACGGTGGATTGCGGCCATAGCGCGGGTCGGCGGTTATATCGCCGGAGCAGATGACCCCGCCCCCCAGGAGGGTCGGGGCCAACAAAACCGTGCGGCGCGGCTTTGGTAAACCGGCAAAATGCTCCCGCCGCGCCCCGGACAGCGTATAAAGCTTCAGCCTCTCCCCGCCATCTTCCCGCACATGATGGAAAAACGCGCCAAAAGCGGCCCCGGTCAGATTCACCCCCGCATCCGTCACGATCTGGACGATTTTCTTCGAATCCGTCTCGGCGATCATCGCTGAGGAAATATGGTTGAGCGTCTCCAGCACGGAGCGATATTCGCGCGCCGCCGCGCCGCCCGCCTCGCTGCCCTGGACAAAAAGCCCCAACACAGTCCCCGTCTCGCCAGGCAGCGGCGTCACCTCGTAATGCCAAAGCTCTTCGTGAACCCCCGCATCAGCCGTCAGCCTGTGCACATGCTCGAAACCGCCTTGCCTCGCCGCGTCGTCGAGAAAAGGCCTCAGCAGCGGGCCGGCTTCAACCCAGCCCCGCCCCCAAACCCGCCGCGCGGGCTGGCCCTGCATCTCCTCCCAGCATACGCCATGCAGCCGCGCCCAATGGGCATTGAACAGCATGTTCATCTCGCCACCCCAGTAGATGGCGGCTGGAGAACGGGCATTGAAACATATGCGCGACATGAATGTCAGCGCACATGGCCATGTCTCCACGGCACCAAGGGGCGTTGCCGCCCAATCCGGCGTTTTCATATGCTCCGCCATTCCGCCGCCCTCTCCGATGAGACCGCAGCCCGATGGTGCGCAGGCATCTCCATTTCTGTTCATATACGATATTTCCGTATATTCCTATCGGGAATAAAACCGTATACGCTCTTTTATCGTTCCGAATCAATCATGAACGCCCCCGCCATGCCTCGTGGCCAGGACAGCCGATAAATCAGTATGTCCGCTGAAATAAATAGAACGCCCACTGAACAAGTGGGCGCTCCCCGCCGTGCGGTGACAGCCTGTTAGCCCGTTTCAAACGGGCGGCCATCCATCCGGGTCCGACCACAACCAGCCGGAAACCGGAAAAATGTCAGCGTTCCACCTGGCTCACATCCCGCACCGCGCCCCTGGCGGCATTGGTGGTCATCGCCGCATAGGCCCGCAGCGCCGGCGAGACATTGCGCTGACGCGGTTCAGCGGGTTTCCAGCCTTTCGCGTCCTGGGCGGCGCGGCGTTCGCTCAACAGCTTATCCGTCACGTTCAGCGTGACACCGCGATTGGGAATGTCGATGAGAATTTCATCGCCCGTCTCCACCAGCCCAATCAACCCGCCTTCCGCCGCTTCCGGCGAGACATGGCCGATGGAAAGCCCCGAGGTACCGCCGGAGAACCGCCCATCCGTGATCAGCGCGCAGGCCTTGCCCAGGCCCTTGGATTTCAGATAGCTGGTCGGATACAGCATCTCCTGCATGCCAGGCCCGCCCTTTGGCCCTTCATAGCGGATCACCACAACCTCCCCCGCCTTCACCGTGCCGTTCAGAATCCCCGAGACCGCCGCATCCTGACTCTCGAACACCCGCGCCGTCCCCTTGAAGGTCAGGATGCTCTCATCCACGCCGGCGGTTTTCACGATGCAGCCTTCCGGCGCCAGATTACCGAACAACACGGCCAGCCCGCCATCCTTCGAGAACGGATGCGCCGCGGAGCGGATCACGCCGGCCTTGCGGTCGGTGTCCAGCTCCTCCCAGCGTTCAGTCTGGCTGAACGCCACCTGGGTCGGCACGCCGCCCGGCGCGGCGCGGTAGAAGCTCTTCACCTCCTCGCTGTTCGTCCGGGTGATGTCCCAGCGGTTCAGCGCCTCGCCCATGGTCTTGGAATGCACGGTGGGCAGCGAGCTATCCAGCAGCCCGGCGCGCTCCAGCTCGCCCAGGATGGACATGATGCCGCCCGCCCGGTGCACGTCTTCCATATGCACATCGTTCTTGGCCGGGGCGACCTTGCACAGGCACGGCACCCGGCGCGAGAGCCGGTCAATATCCGCCATGGTGAAATTCACCCCGCCTTCCTGGGCGGCGGCCAGCAGATGCAGCACCGTGTTGGTGGACCCGCCCATGGCGATGTCCAGGCTCATCGCATTCTCGAACGCCTTGAGGCTGGCGATCCCGCGCGGCAGGGCGGTGGCATCGTCCTGCTCATACCAGCGCCGGGCCAGATCCACGATCAAGTGCCCCGCCTCGCGGAACAGTTTTTCACGGTCCGCATGGGTCGCCAGGGTCGAGCCATTGCCCGGCAGGGAGAGCCCCAGCGCCTCCGTCAGGCAATTCATGGAATTGGCGGTGAACATGCCCGAGCAGGAACCGCAGGTCGGGCAGGCCGAACGCTCGATCGTCTTCACCTCTTCGTCGGAATAGCTGTCATCGGCGGCCACCACCATGGCATCCACCAGATCCAGCGCGCGCTTGGCCCCCTTCACCACGACCTTGCCCGCTTCCATCGGCCCGCCGGAGACGAACACGGTCGGGATGTTCAGCCGCAGCGAGGCCATCAACATGCCCGGGGTGATCTTGTCGCAGTTGGAAATGCACACCAGCGCATCCGCGCAATGAGCATTGACCATATATTCCACGCTATCGGCGATCAGCTCGCGCGAGGGCAACGAATAGAGCATGCCGTCATGCCCCATGGCGATGCCGTCATCCACCGCGATGGTGTTGAACTCCTTGGCCACACCGCCCGCCAGTTCGATCTCGCGCGCCACCAACTGGCCGAGATCCTTCAGATGCACATGGCCGGGCACGAACTGGGTGAAGCTGTTGGCGACGGCGATGATCGGCTTGCCGAAATCCGCGTCCTTCATGCCGGTGGCGCGCCAAAGCCCGCGCGCGCCGGCCATGTTGCGGCCATGGGTGGTGGTTCTGGAACGATAGGCGGGCATTTTTCTAACTCCGGGATCGTGTTTTTATAAATTCACCGGGTTTCATTAGGCCCGTTCTCACACTCTGTAAAATATATTATTTCCCAATAAATAGGTCGTACAGCATATTAATTCGGGAGCAGCCACACCATGGACATCAGGCAATTGCGGCAGTTCGCGGCGGTGGCGGATACGCTGCATTTCGGCCGCGCCGCGCGGCGCCTGAACATGACGCAACCACCGCTCAGCCAGTCCATCCTGGCGCTGGAACGCGAGCTGGGCGCCCCCTTGTTCATCCGCACCAAGCGCAGCGTGAATCTCAGCCCCTTCGGCGCCGCCTGGCTCTCGCATGTGCAAGAGGCCCTGGCGGGGGTGGACGCGCTGGCGGAAACCGCCCACCGGCTGATCACGGGCACGGCGGGGCGGCTTTCGCTCTCCTTTGTCTCCACGGCGGATTATTCGGTGCTGCCCTTGCTGGTGCGGCGCTTCTCCAGCCTTTATCCCGAGGTCGAGATCTCCCTGACCGAAGCCACCAGCGACGTGCAGATCACCCTGCTGCGAGAGGGAGCCGCCCAGGCCGGCATCGTCATCGCGCCCCAGGATGCCAGCCTGCCCGCCGCCCTCTCTTATCGCCGCCTGCTGCGCGAGCCGCTCGTGGCCGCCGTGCCGGAAGACTGGATCGCGGCCGGCCGCCTCCATCCCGGCCCGCACGGCCTGGCCCCACGGCAAGCGATCGAGGCGCCGCTCATCATCTTCCCCCGGCCGATGGCGCCTTCCTTCTACGATCTCGTACTCGGCTATTACCGCGCCCATGGGGCGGAGCCGCGCATCGCCCAGCCCGCCATTCAGATGCAGACCATCATCAGCCTGGTCTCGGCCGGGCTGGGGCTGGCCCTGGTGCCCGCCTCCCTGCGGCACCTCGCGCGCACCGGCGTGCGCTATGTGGATCTGCAAGGCGATGCCCCGGTGCTGGAAACCGGCCTCGCCTGGCGGCGGGACGAAACCGCCCCCGTGCTGGCCCGGTTTCTGGACGTCGCTGCGGACATTCGGCCAGATGCCTCATGAAAGCTGCGCCAGCATGGCCACCACCACCACGGCCATCAACAAGGTGGCCGCCCAGCCGAAGAGTTTCAGCGCCCCGCGCACCGCGAACCGGCCCATGATGTCCGTCCGCGCGGCCAGCTTCATCATCACCACCATCACCGGCACCGCCACCACGCCATTGACCACGGCGCTCCAGAACAAGGCCTTGATGGGGTTGATCGGCGCGAAATTGATGATCATGCCGACCAGCGTGGCGATCACCAAGGTGGCGTAGAAGGCCTGCGCCTCCTTGGGTCGGCGGGCGAGACCGGTGGGCCATTGCCGCGCCTCGCCGATGGCATAGGCGGCCGAGCCCGCCAGCACCGGCACCGCCAGCAACCCGGTGCCGACAATGCCCAGCGTGAAGATCAGCGACGCGAACTGCCCCGCCAGCGGCCGCAGCGCGGCGGCGGCCTGGGCGGAGGTCTGGATATTGGTGATGCCATGCACGTTCAAGGTCGCCGCCGTGGTCACGATGATCGCCAGCGCCACCAGATTGGAGAGCCCCATGCCGATGAACGTATCCAGCTCGATCCGCCGCAGCGCCCGCCGCCCCTGGGCTGGCGCGTCGAACAGGTCGACCCGGCGCGGATGCACCTGCATATCCTCCACCTCCTCCGAGGCCTGCCAGAAGAACAGATACGGGCTGATGGTGGTGCCCAGAATCGCCACCAGGGTGGTGAGATAGCCGCCATCGACGGAAAAACGCGGCCAGAACAGATTGGTGAACAGCGCCCGCCAATCCACATGCACCACCATCACCACGCCGAAATAGGCCAGCAAGGCCACCGTCAGCCATTTCAGCACCGCCACATAACGGGAATATTGCAAAAACAGCTGCAATGAGATGCAGATGGCGGCAAACAGCAGCACATAAAGCGCCCGCGGGGCGGGCAGCAGCAGCGACGTGGCGGCCGCCATCGCCCCCAGATCCGCGCCCAGATTGACGATGTTGGCGATCAGCAGCAGCACCACCACCCAGTTCAGCAGCCATTGCGGATAATGCAGCCGCAACACCCCCGCGATGCCATGCCCCGTGGTGCGGCCGATGCGCGCGCTGATCATCTGCACCGCCACCATCAGCGGGTAGGTGAACAGCATCGCCCAGCTCAGCCCATAGCCGAACGCCGCCCCAGCCTGGGAATAGGTGGCGATGCCGCTGGGGTCGTCGTCCGACGCGCCGGTGATCAACCCCGGCCCCAGCACCTTGAACAGGCGCGGGCGGGTGGGGCCAACGGTGGGACTCGACCCCTCCTCCGGATCGTCATCCTCCAGCCTTGCGCCGTTCATGATCTCACGCCCCTTTTGTCAGCCGTTAAAGTACTGATATAATTACTGTTTCACGCCACCCCCCGGCAAGAGGCCGAGAGGCTGCGAATCCTGCCATGCAATTGCCTCATTCTTGCCCAAGAAGCCATGCATGGAACTGACCCCCAAGCCCTGGCGGGCGGCCACAAGCCGCTTCCGTCTCGCGCCTGCCATGGCCATGTCCCTGATAGCCGGCTTGCTGTCAGCCTGTGCCGCCACGCCAATGCCAGGCCCCCAGGCCAGCATCGCCCCCGCCCCTGTTTCGCTTCCCGCGCCACCGCCGCCCGCGCCCGTGCAATTGGTGGCGGACGGCCCGCAGGTCAGCGGCACCGCTTCCTGGTACCGCCCCGGCCCCGGCCTGCATCGCACCTGCACCGGCGAGCGTTTCACCGGCCAGGGCATGACCGCCGCCTCCTCCTCCGCCGCCATTCCCGTGGGCACCAAGGTCCGCGTGGCGCTGGCCAATGACGATGGGCGTTCCATCATCGTGCGGGTGAATGACTGCATGCCCCCCGGCCACAGGCTGCTGGACCTGTCCGAGGCCGCCGCCGAGGAGCTGGGGTTGATGAATATGGGCGTGGCCCGCGTGACCGTGACCCCCGTGGTACTGGTGGATAGCCGCTGAGGCCACGGCCTGGGCGCATCACCTCCCAAGATCTCATGACCGGAAATGACGGGCAGACGCGGACAGGCGAAGCCCCATCCACCCGTCCGGCAGACACAAAACACCCGGCCCCGGAGATCTCCAGGGTCGGGCATGTGTTCGGGCAATGCGGCCCGGCGCGCGATACGCGCCCCCCTTGGCCTCATTGCCCGCCTGTGCGCATCTTCAGTTCTGGAAATCGAGGACGATACGCCCCTGAATATCGCCCTTATGCATGCGCGTGAAAATATCGTTGATATCTTCCAGCTTCTCCGTGGCGATGGTGGCTTTCACCTTGCCTTCTCCGGCAAAATTCAGCGCCTCCTGCAAATCCAGCCTTGTCCCGACGATGGAGCCGCGCACGGTAATTCCGTTCAGAACCGTATCGAAAATCGGCAGCGGAAAATCGCCCGGCGGCAAACCGTTGAGCGAGACCGTGCCCCCACGGCGCAACATGCCTTGCGCCTGCGCGAAAGCCTTGGGCGAAACCGCCGTCACCAGCACGCCATACGCGCCGCCCACCTCCCGCTTCACGAAAGCGGCGGGGTCTTCGAGCTTCGCGTTAACCGCCAGGGACGCGCCAAGCGATTTGGCGAGGTCCAGCTTCTCGTCGTCAATATCCACGGCGATCACGTTGCGGCCCATCGCCTTGGCATATTGCACGGCAAGATGCCCAAGCCCGCCAATGCCCGAAATCACCACCCAATCGTCGGGCTTGGTGTCGGTCACTTTCAGCCCCTTATAAACCGTCACCCCCGCGCACAAAATCGGCGCGATCTCGGTGAAGGAGACATTGTCCGGCAGATGCCCCACGAAATTCGGATCCGCCACCACATATTCGGCAAAGCCCCCATTCACCGAATATCCGGTATTCTGCTGCTCCTCGCACAAGGTTTCCCAACCGCCCAGGCAGTGCGCGCAATGGCCGCAGGCGGAGTAAAGCCAGGGCACGCCCACGCGGTCGCCCTCCTTCACATGCTTCACCCCCTGGCCGACACCGACAACATGCCCCACCCCTTCATGACCGGGAATAAAAGGCGGATTCGGCTTCACCGGCCAGTCACCCTCGGCGGCGTGCAGATCCGTATGACAAACGCCGGAGGCGGCAATCTTCACCAGAATCTGCCCCGGGCCCGGCTCGGGCACCTTGACCTCCTCGATCGTCAGCGGCTTGCCGAATTCACGAACAACCGCGGCTTTCATGGTCTTAGGCATTCAAAAATCCCTTTGCTTCATCAACAGAAATCAAAAACCGCCGCCGGCATCCCGCCGCCGCGCCCCGTCAGCGATAGACCATGCCGCCATCCGTCAGAATGGCCTGACCGGTGATATAGCCGCTATCGTCACTGGCCAGGAACGCCACCAAGGCCGCCACGTCATCCGGGGTTTCCGCCCGCCCCAGCGCGATACCCTCGACATATTTCTTGTAGGTCGCCCCCTTCGGCGCGCCGGTGATCTCGGCGAAACGCTCATCGATCTCCACCCACATGTCGGTGCCGACAACACCAGGGCAATACGCATTCACGGTGATGCCGGCACTGGCATATTCCTTCGCCGCCGCCTGGGTCAGCGCGCGCACGGCGAATTTCGTGGCGGAGTAAACACCCAGCATCGCGAATCCCTCATGCCCCGCGATAGACGACGCGCTGACGATCTTGCCCTTCTGCCCCCGCGCCTTGAACTTCGCGGCGGCGGCCTGGATCCCCCACAGCACGCCGTTCACATTGATGCGGAAGATCCTGTCCAGATCCTCCTGCGTCACATCGGCCAACGGCTTCACCTGCGCGATCCCGGCATTGTTCACCATCACGTCGAAGCCGCCAAGCTGCGCCTCGGCATGATCGACCGCGGCATAAACCTCCTCGCGCTTGGACACGTCGGCGCTGAACACACAGGCCTTGCGCCCCAGCGCCTCGATCTCGCCTTTCACCGCCGCCAGCTTGTCCGCCTTCATGTCCACCAGCGCGATATTGGCGCCATCCTTGGCAAGGCGCAGCGCGATCCCCTTGCCAATGCCTTGCGCCCCACCGGTCACGAGGGCCGTTTTCCCATCCAAAGTCATTTCAAAATCACCTTGCCTCTTGACCGTTTTCAGAAATGCGCATCGATATCGACGACATCGATCAATTTGTGATTCACGAACTCCTTCAGCCCCAGCCCCAAAAGTTCGCGTCCATAGCCCGAACGGCGGATACCGCCGAAGGGCAGGTCCGCCTCGACCTTCGTGGGATGATTGACGAACACCATACCGGTTGAAATCCGCTTCGCAACTTGTGCGCCATGCTCTGTGTCAGAAGTGAACACGGAACCGCCGAGCCCAAAAGGCGAATCATTGGCGATGCGGATGGCGTCCTCCTCGTCCCTGGCGCGGAACAGCATCGAGACGGGGCCAAAAAACTCCCAGTACCTGGCTGGATTATCCTCATTCACCTCGGTGAGGATGGTCGGCTGCACAAAGGCACCACGGTTGGGCACCGGCGGCCCCACCTCTTCCGCCTTGGCGCCATGCGCCACCGCCTGGGCGATCTTTTCCTTGATCTCATCCGCCGCTCCTTGCGAGGAAAGCGGCGCCAGCGTGGTCTTCGGATCCAGGGGATCGCCCGCCACCAGCCCGGCCACGCCCTTGCGGTAACGCGCCAGGAAATCCTCATAAACCGAATCGACGACGATCATCCGCTTGGAGGACACGCAAACCTGCCCGCCATTCCAATGCCGCCCGAACACGGCCCAGTTCACGGTCTTGTCCATTTCGGCGTCCTTCAGCACCACGAAGGCATCGGCGCCGCCCAACTCCATGGTGGATTTCTTCAACGCCTTGCCCGCCTGGGCCGCCACCACCGCGCCCGCCGCCTCGGAGCCGGTCAGGGCCACGCCATGCACCCGCGGATCGTTGATGATCATTTCAATCTGCCCGCGCGTGGCATAGAGATTTTTAAATCCTCCCACGGGCAGCCCCGCCTCGTGCATCAGCCTCTCGAACGCCGCGGCACTCTGCGGCACGTTGGAGGCATGTTTAAGCAGCAGCGTGTTCCCGGCGGAAAGCTGCGGCGCCAAAATCCGCGCGATCTGGTAATACGGAAAATTCCACGGCTCGATCGCCAGCAGCACGCCCAGCGGCTCGTGCACCAGCACCGCGTCACCTTCGGCCGGATCCAGCACCGGCAGTTTTTCCGGCTTCAGCAAGGTTTCCGCATGCATCACGTAATATTCAAAGATCTTGGCGGAAAGCTCGACCTCCGCCTTCGCCTCGCTCAGCAGCTTGCCCATCTCCAGCGTCAGAATGCGGGCATAGGCCTCGGCATCCTTGCGCAACAGATCCGCCGCCTTCTGCAATACCCGCCCGCGCGTGGCAAAGCCCGTCTCGCGCCACGCCAGAAACGCCTCATGCGCCTTATCGATCGCCGTTTTCACCTCGGCGTCGGTGGCATCGGGAAAATTCTTAACCAGTTCACCAGTGAAGGGGTTGATGGTTGCATAGGCCATGTCCGCATCCTTTCCTGAACCTATTTCGTCCTGAACGCCCGGCGTCCTGAACATCTCACGCGGCGGAAGGATGCACGGCGGCGCCCTCCCGCCTCGTTCTTCAATCTAGGAAGCGCAAAGCCCCGCGCATTGATGAAAATCAATGGCCCCGGCCACAAAGAGCGGCCCGGCGCGGGAGGAATATTAAACTTCGCCCATATTCAGGCCGTTCAGGCCTTGCGCAGCAAAAACAGCCCTTGCTCGCCAAACAGATTGGCCAGCCTTGGCGAGCGCCGCCACGGCGTGCGCAGCCCCTGCTCGTCGGCCGCCAGCCAGTCCTCCACCACATATCCCTCCATGGCGCACAGCGCGAAGAAATCCTTGATGGTGCAAGGATGGATATTGGGTGTCTCATACCACATCCGGTTCCACCCGGCGGTCATCGGCATGCGCCCGCGCAGCAGCAACTGCATCCGCAAGCTCCAATGGCCGAAATTCGGAAAAGAGACGATGGCATGGGTGGCGATGCGCAGCATCTGCGCCAGCACCTCGCGCGGTTTTTCCACCGCCTGCAAGGTGCGGGAGAGCACCACGTAATCGAAAGCATGATCGGGATAGGTGACCAGCTCGGTGTCGGCATCGCCCTGCATCACCGGCAGACCATGCGTGATGGCGCTCCGGACTTCCTGCATGTCGATCTCGATGCCCCGCGCGTCGCAGCCCTTCGCCTTGGTCAGATGCTCGATCAACTGCCCATCCGCGCAGCCGATATCCAGCACCCTAGCACCCGGCGCCACCATCCCGGCGATCAACGCCAGGTCCACGCGCATTTTCTTATGCCCGCTCATGAAAGCCCCGCATACTCCGCGCAGCCGGCCAGAAATCCGCGCAGCGTGGCATGAAAATCCGGCTCCTCCAGCAGGAAGGCGTCATGCCCCTTGTCGGACTGCACCTCCACGAAGGACACATTCGCCGCCACATGGCTGAGCGCCCGGGCGATGGCGCGCGACTGCGCGGTGGGAAACAGCCAGTCGGAGGAAAAGGAAACCAGCAGGAATCGCGCATGCGCGCCTCTGAAGGCATTGGCCAGCACGCCGCCATGCTCCCCCGCCAGATCGAACAGATCCATCGCCCGGGTGATCGCCAGATAGGAATTGGCGTCGAAGCGCTGCACGAAGCTGGACCCCTGATATTGCAGATAGCTCTCCACCGCGAACTGCTCGCCAAACGCGGGCAGCCCCTCGGCGTTCTGCAGCTTGCGGCCAAATTTGCGGGTCAACGCCTCTTCGGAAACATAGGTGATGTGCGCGGTCATCCGCGCCACGGCCAGGCCGCGTTCCGGGCGCACGCCCTCGGACCAGTAATCGCCATTATGGAAGGCCTGGTCGGCATAGATCGCCTGCCGGCCGATCTCATGAAAGGCGATGTTCTGGGCGGAATGATAATAGGCCGCGGCGATGGGCACGGCCGCGACCAAGCTGTCGGGAAACTGCACCGCCCAGGAGAGGGCCTGCATGCCGCCCATGGAGCCACCGATCACGGCGAACAGCTTGCCGATCCCGAAATGATCGACCAGCCGCTTCTGCACCCGCACCATGTCATGAATGGTGACGACCGGAAAATCCGTGCCCCAGGGCCGGCCGGGCTTTTCCGCATGGGGCGCGCGCGGCCCGGTGGTGCCCATGCAGCCGCCCAGCACGTTGGAGCAGATGACGAAATATTTGTCCGTGTCGACCGCCTTGCCGGGGCCGACCATCAGCTCCCACCAGCCCGGGCGGCCGGTTTCGGGGTTGCGCTCGGCCACGTACTGGTCGCCGGTCAGGGCATGGCAGACCAGTATGGCGTTGGTTTTCTCATCGTTCAGCCGCCCATAGGTCCGGTAGGCCACCGTCACGCTGGGCAATACGCGCCCGCAATCCAGCGCCACCCCTTCCGGGAAGGTGACGCTCTGATGCGGAAAATCCGTGCAGGCAGCGTTCTGGTCCATCCTGTCTTCGCATATGCGCTGGCCGCCCCCGGGGTGCAATCCCCATCCTCGCATGGAAGCGCCGCGCCCCGACACAGCTTTGCGCGGGGGCTCCGGTGCGGTATCTAGGCGTGCGATGAACGACCTTTCCACCTCCGCCACGCGCCTGGCAGAATTGCGCGCCGAACTCGACGCCATCGACGACCGGATTCACGACCTGCTGATGCAGCGTGCCCAAGTGGTCGAAAACGTGGCCAGCGAGGGGGGCAAGACCGGCACCAAGATCCGCCCTGGCCGCGAAGCCATCATCCTGCGCCGCCTGCTGGCCCGCCATCGCGGTCCCTGGCCCGCCCAGGCCATCGTGCGCATCTGGCGGGAGATGTTTGGCGCCGCCCTCATCATAGAAGGCGGCCAGACCATGGCGGTGTGCGACGGCGAGGGCGGCGAGGTCCGGCTCGCCTTGGCGCGCGAGCATTTCGGCCCCCTCACCCCGGTGCGGCGCCACCACAACCCGGCCCAGACGCTGGCGGACCTCACGCGCGAGGGGGGGGCCCAGCTCGCCATCCTGCCGCCGCTCGGCGAGGGGGACGACGCGCATGGCGGCTGGTGGCCGATGCTGGCCGCCAACGGCCCGCTGCGGCTTTACGTCATCGCCAAGATCCCCTTCTGGACCCGCCGCGCCGAGGGCTTGCCGCCGGGCGAGGCCTATGTGGCGGCCTCGGTGCCCCCCGATGCCAGCGGCGCCGACCGCGGCCTGATCATTCTGAGCTTCAACGCCGAACTCTCCCGCGCCCGGATGATCGAACTGGTGGCCGCCGCCGGGTTCGAGCCCGGCGCCCTCTGGGTGAAACGCCTGCCGGGCGATGCGAGCCTGCTGGCCCTGGTGGAAGTCGCCGGGCTGGTGGACGACGCGGACCCCCGCCTGAGCGCCATCGCCGGGCTCGATTCTCCACCGCGCGTCGCCGGCGGCTACGCCCTCCCGATCAGCGAGACCATCTGAACATGAACAAGCCCGTTGCCCGCGCGGAGATCTTCTCCGTGGCCTCCTATGTCGGCGGCGAATCCAAGCTGGCGGGGTTCGAGACGCCCATCAAGCTCTCCTCCAACGAAGGCGCGTTCGGCCCACCGCCCGGCGCCGTCAAGGCCATCGCGCAGGCGGCCTCTTGCATGCATCGCTACCCGGATGGCGGCAGCGCCAAACTGCGCGAGGCCATCGGCGCCAAATTCGGGCTGGATCCGGCGCGCATCGTCTGCACCAACGGCTCGGACGAAGTCATCGCCCTGCTCATCCAGTCCTATGGCGGGCCGGGCACGGAGCTGATCATGAGCGCCCATGGCTTCGCGATCTACGAGATCGCGGGCAAGCTCGCGGGCTGCAAGATCCTGAAGGCGGCCGAGCGCGACCTCACCACGGATGTGGACGCCATCCTCGCCCTGGTCAGCCCCGCCACGCGCATGGTGTTCATCGCCAACCCCAACAACCCCACCGGCACCGCGCTGGCCCAGGGCGAGGTGGAGCGCCTGCGCGCCAACCTGCCGGAAGATGTGCTCTTGGTGCTGGACGCGGCCTATGCCGAATATGTCGAGCGCCCGGATTACGATGCCGGGGTGAAGCTGGTGAATGCGGGCGAAAATGCGGTGATGACCCGCACCTTCTCGAAAATCTTCGGCATGGGCGGCGCGCGGCTTGGCTGGTGCTATGCCCCGGCCTCGGTCGTCGATGTGCTGAACCGCGCCCGCCCGCCCTTCAATGTCAACGGTTTCGCCGCCGCCGCGGGCATCGCCGCCCTGGCGGAGCCGGGCTGGATCGAAAGCAGCCGCGCCCATAACAGCGCCGAACGCCGCCGCCTCTCCGAGCGGCTGGCGCAAAACGGGCTGAAGGTTGTTCCCTCCGAGGCGAATTTCATCCTGGTGGATTTCACCACCGCCGAGCGCGCCGGCGCGGCGGACGCGCATCTGCGCCGGCACGGCATCATCGCCAGACAAGTGAAATCCTACGGCCTGCCGCAATGCCTGCGCATCACCATCGGCACCGCGGCGGAATGCAACCGCGTGGCGGAGGCGCTGGCTGAATTCTGTCATGGCTGAGCCGCTTTTCAACCGGCTGGCCCTCATCGGCATCGGCCATATCGGCGCTTCCATCGCGGGCGCATTGAAAGCGCGTCCCGGCATCGCCGCCCGGCTCGTCGTCAGCGACGCCAACCCCGAACATCTCAAGCGCGCCGAAACGCTGGCGCTTGGCGATGAATACCAGCAAGACGCCGCCCTAGCCGTGAAAAACGCCGATGGCGTGATCCTCTGCACCCCCGTCGGCAGCTTCGCGGGCATCGCCGAGGCCATCGCGCCACATTTGGCGCCGGGCTGCATCCTCTCCGATGTCGGCTCCACCAAGCAATCCGTCATCCGGGACGTGCTGCCCTTCGTGCCGCGGGGCGTCTCCTTCGTGCCCGCGCACCCGATGGCCGGCACGGAATTCTCCGGCCCCGACGCCGGTGTGCCCAGCCTGTTCGAGGGGCGCTGGTGCCTGCTCACCCCCATCGAGGGCGTCGACGAGGGCGCCACCCATAAAATCGAGCAATTCTGGCGCGCGCTCGGCGCGCGCACCGCGCGCATGGGCGCCGCGCATCACGACCGCGTGCTCGCCATCGTCTCGCATCTGCCGCATCTCATCGCCTTCACCATCTGCGGCACGGCGGACGATCTGGCCGACGAAACCCGCGAGGAAGTGCTGCAATTCGCCGCCACCGGCTTTCGGGACTTCACCCGCATCGCCGCATCCGACCCGGTGATGTGGCGCGACATCTTCGTGAACAACAAGGACGCGCTGCTGGAAATGTTCTCCCGCTTCTCCGAGGACGCCCAGGCCATGGCCCGCGCCGTGCGCTGGGGCGACACGGATTATATCGAGGACAAGATCCAGCGCAGCCGCAAGATCCGCAAGAGCCTGATCGACATCAAGCAAGCCTGAGGGACCAGCCCGCATGATCGTGGATATCCGCACCTACCAGTTCCAGCCCGGCAAGATGCAGCCCTGGCTGAAGCTCTATGAGGAACTCGCCTGGCCCCTGCAACGGAAACATCTGGGGGAATGCCTGGGCTTCTACACCACCATCGAGGGGGCCCTGCACCAGATCGTGCATATCTGGCGCTATGAAAGCCAGGCGGACCGCGAGGCGCGCCGCGACGCCCTGGCCCAGGAGCCCGGCTGGACGGAATTCCTGACGCAAGTCGCCAAGCTCGACGGGTTTCTCTCCATGGAAAATAAATTGGCGAGGCAAGCCCCCTTCTTCGGCGCGGCATGACCATGCAAAACACCGCGCAAAGCACCGCCATCATCATCGCCGCCGGCCTCGGCACACGCATGAAATCCGCCCTGCCCAAGGCCGCGCATCAAATCGCGGGCCAGCCGATGCTGACCCATCTCATCCGCGCCGCCGGGCAGGTGTTCGACCGTATCGCCGTGGTGGTGGGGCCGGACATGCCCTTGCTGGAGCAACTCGCCACCCCGCACGCCGTAGCCGTGCAGCGCGAGCGCCTGGGCACCGCCCACGCCACCCGTCAGGCGGAGGCATGTTTCGGCGAGGGCCCGGTGGCGGTGTTCTATGCCGACAACCCGCTGGTTTCTGAGGCGACCATGCGCGCCCTGCTGGAACGGCTGAACGCCGGCGATGCCGGGCTGGTGCTGCTGGGCATGACCCCGCCGGACCCGGCCAGATATGGCCGCCTGGTCATGGACGGTCCCTATCTCGCCCGCATCGTCGAATATATCGACGCGACGGACCAGGAACGCGCCATCTCCTTCTGCAATGCCGGCGGCATGGCCGCGCGCGGGGCGGATATGCGCGACTGGCTCGCCCGCGTCGGCAACAACAACGCCAAGGGCGAATATTACCTCACCGACATCGTGGCCCTCGCCCGCCAGGACGGGGTGAATGTCGCCGCGCTGGACGCGCCTTACGATGAATGTCTCGGCGTCAATTCCCGCGCCGAGCTGGCCCAGGCCGAAGCCGCCTTCCAGGCGCGCGCGCGCGCGCGCTTCATGGCCGGCGGCGTGACCCTGCAAGCGCCGGAGACCGTGTTCTTCGCCGCCGACACCGAAATCGGCGCGGACACGACCATCGGCCCGCATGTGGTGTTCGGCCCCGGCGCCAAAATCGCCGCCAATGTGGAAATCAAGGCGTTTTCCCATCTTGAGGGCTGCACGGTCCATTCGGGCGCCATCATCGGCCCCTATGCCCGCCTGCGCCCCGGCGCCGATGTAGGGGAGGACGCGCATGTCGGCAATTTCGTCGAGCTGAAGGCTGCGAAGCTCGGCAAGGGCGCCAAGGCCAACCATCTCACTTATCTGGGCGATGCCGAGATCGGCCCGGCCAGCAATATCGGCGCCGGCACCATCACCTGCAATTACGACGGCAAGGCCAAGCACAAAACCAAAATCGGCGCGAAAGCCTTCATCGGCTCCAACACCGCCTTGGTGGCGCCGGTCTCGGTGGGCGACGGCGCGCTGGTCGGCGCCGGCTCGGTCATCACCAAGAATGTGCCGGAAAACGCCCTGGCGGTCGGCCGCGCGCGCCAGACGACCATGCCCCGCAAGGGCTGAAGCCACGGCCCGAGCGTATCAGAAGATCGTCGCGGAGGCCGGAGCGCTTTTCAAACCAGCGCCCCGCCTTACCCCGGCTCAGCCCAGATGCAGCGCGTGGAACAGCCCCGCACTGGCCGGAATCAGCTTCATCACCGCATGCCGCTCCACCACAATCAACGCCAGCGCCAGCAGCACCAGCAAAGCCGTCACCAAACGCGGGTTCAACGCGCCCGCCCGTTTTTTGTCCGGCGCGTCAGATTCGAATTCCATATGATTGTTGCGCGCCGCGCGCACGAGATCGGCAAAACGGTCCGGCTCTGGCGGCGGTTCGTGCCCGGCCTGCTCATCGCGCAGGGCCGCCTGGATCTCGGCTTTCGCCTCATCGTCCGCCGCCTTGCCAAAACGCCGCGACAGCACCTCGCTCACCCCGGCCGAATCGTCTGCCTCCACCGCCTTCCCGGCGGAAAAGGCGGCCGGGGGCATTTTCACGGCGACCGTCTCGTCAAGGCCGGCCTCCCCGGCGCCCGGCACGGCTTCCTCGCGCCCCTGCGCGCTCACGCGCCAGCCATGGCCGCATTGCTCGCAGCGCAGCCGGCGCGGCCGCCCTCCGATCAGATCGTCGGGAACATCATACAGCGCATGACAATTGGGGCAGGCGATCCGCATTGCGCCTCAACGCATGGCATTTTTAGCGCCACACCGCAACAACACGCTCAGGGGCGATGAAAATTGTCAGAAAATAAATGAAGCGCCGTCTTGCCCGCCCGCTCCTTCTCGCGGCACTAGAGGGGGCATGAGGGAACAGACCTGATGGTCCGATTCGACGATGTCTGGCTCCGTTACCGCCACACCGCGCGCGGCGCAGAGGCCGAGGCCCTGCGCGGCATCAGCTTCGAGATCGAGGATGGCGGCTTTCGCTGGCTCACCGGCCCTTCGGGCGCGGGCAAGACCAGCCTGCTCAAATTGATCTATCTGGCTGAGCATCCGGCGCGCGGGCGCATCGAGATTCTCGGCACCAGGGCGGCGCGCGTCACACGGCGCGAGGCCGCGCTGCTGCGCCGGCGCATCGGCGTGGTCTATCAGGATTTCCGCCTGCTCCCGCAGCTGGACGCTTACGACAACGTGGCCCTGCCCATGCGCCTGGCCCGCCGCAGCGAGGCGCAGGTACAAGCCGATGTCACCGAGATCCTGCGCTGGGTCGGCCTCGCGCACCGCCTGCATGCGCGGCCGGACGAGCTGTCCGGCGGCGAACAGCAGCGCATCGCCATCGCCCGCGCGGTGGTGGCCCGCCCCAAGCTGCTGGTGGCGGACGAACCAACCGGCAATCTGGACGACGAACAGGCGCAAAGGCTGATGCTGCTGATCACGGCGCTGAACAGGCTGGGCACCACCGTCATCGTCGCCACCCACAATACCGGGCTGGTGGAGCGCCATCCCTTTCCCCGCCTGGGGCTGGAAAATGGCCGGCTGGTGCACGATGGCTAGGCGCCGCACGGATCTTCTGGGCGTGCGCGCGGCGCTGTCGGACCGGCTGCTGCCGGTTCTGGTCGGCGCCATGAGCTTTCTGGCGGCACTGGCGCTGGGCGGCACGCTGGCCTGCGCCACGCTCGCCACGAGCTGGCAAGGCAGCACCGCCTCGGCGCTAACGGTTCAAATCCCCCAGCCCGGCGATCCAGACGCCGCGAATGACGGCACCCGCCTGGCCGCCGTGCAACGCGCCCTGGCCGCCGACCCGGACGTGCACGACGTGGCGGTGATGAGCGAAGCGGAAATGAACCGGCTGATCGCCCCCTGGCTCGGCGGAGACGCCGCCTCCCTCGGTCTCAGCCTCCCGGCGATCGTCACCGCCCAATGGGCTGGCGCCGGCGGCACCGGCAAGCTCGGCGCCCAGTTGCAGCAGCTCAGCCCCGGCGCATTGGTGAAAACCGGCGCCATCTGGGCCCAGCGCGTGGCGGCGCTGACCACCAGCCTGCAAGCCTGCGCCCTGGCGGTGCTGCTCATCGTGGCGCTGGTGGCGGCGGCGGTGGTGGCGGTGGCCACGCGCTCGGGCCTCGCCCAATTGCGCGAAACCATCGAAACCGTGCACGGGCTGGGCGCGCTGGATTCCGACATTGCCGGGCGTTTCGCCGCCCGCGCCACCTGGCTGGCCCTGGCGGGGGCCATCGGCGGCACCGCCCTGGCCTTGCCGGTGCTGGCCTGGCTGGCCTGGCTGGCCGCGCCCTTCACCGGCTCGTCGGCGCTGCAATTCAACCATCTGTTCAGCCTGCCCCCGGCCCTGCTCGCCTCGGTGCCGCTGCTGCCCGCCTGCGCCGCGCTCATCGGCTGGGCCACGGCGCAGATCACCGTGCGCGGCTGGCTGCGCCACCTGCCCTGACATGCCCCGCCTGTTCCGCCGCCGCCGTTTTTCGCCGTTCCGGCTATTCGCCCGGCTGCTCCTGGCCGTCGCCGGCGCCTGGAGCGCCGGTTTCCTCATCTACCTCGCCGCGGTGTTCATGGCCGCCCCGCCCAACCCGCTGCCCCTGGCGGACGGCATTGTCGTTCTCACCGGCGGCGACGACAGAATCCGCGAGGCGTTGAAATTGCTGGCGGCGCACGAGGCTCCCCTGCTGCTGATCTCCGGCGCCGGCAAGGGCACCTATCTCGGCGATTTCACCCAGGACGACAGCAGCGCCGCCACCCGCTACGCCAGCGCCATCACGGTGGGGCACATGGCCACCACCACGCACGCCAACGGCACGGAAACCGCCAACTGGGCCAGGGCGCACCACATGCATTCGCTCATCGTCGTCACCGCCGATTACCACATGCCCCGCGCCCTGGTGGAAATCGGCCGCGCCCTGCCCGGCGTGCGCCTGATTCCAGACCCGGTGCGCCCGCCCGCCATGCGAGACCATCTGGCTTGGCCCACCTTGCGCATGCTGGCCGGGGAATACAGCAAATATCTGGTCGTGCGCGCGGGGCTCGGCAGCCTGTTCAGCACCGGCTCCTCGGGGGATTACTGACCCAATGCAGCATCTGCGTTCCTTCGCCTTCAATGCCGTGCTGTGGGGCGCGGGCGCCGTGCTCAGCCTGTGGTGCCTGCTGATCGGCCGCCATTTCAAGGACGGCATCCTGCGCACGGCCAAACTCTGGGCAAATCTGAGCCTGTGGGCGCTCAGGCTGTTCTGCGGCATCACCCTCGAAGCCAGGGGCATGGAGTGGCTGCCATCCGGCGGCTGCGTGATCGCGGCCCAGCACCAATCCGCGCTGGACATTCTGCTCTGGATCTCGCTGCTGCCGCGCCCGGCTTTCGTGTTCAAGAAGGAATTAAGGCGCATCCCGGTGTTCGGCATCCTGCTGGAGCCAAGCGGCATGATCCCGGTGGACCGTGGCGGCGGCCGCAAGGCGCTGCGCCGGATGGTGGAACAAACCCAGGCGGCGGCGGCCACCGGGCGGCAGGTGGTGATCTTTCCCGAAGGCACGCGCGTCGCGCCCGGCGTGAAGGGGGAGCTGCGCCACGGCATCGCGGCGGTGGCGCAAGGGCTGGCGGCGCCGCTCCTGCCCGCCACCACCGATACCGGGCTACGCTGGGGGCGCCAGGCCTTCAACAAACAGCCCGGCCCCGTGCATGTCACCCTGCACCCACCGCTGGAGCCGGGCCTGAACCGCGAGGCGCTGCTCGCCCGGCTGGGCCAGCTTTATTATGGGGAATAACCCCGCCCCTCAGGCCACGCAGCGCGCCGCGAAAAAGGTCAGCCCCAGCAGCAGCGCATCCACCCCGAAGGCGCTGCCCAGCCCGAAATGGCCGGAAACGAACCCGATCATCACCGGCCCGGTCAGAAACCCGGCATAGCCGATTCCCACCACCGCCGGCATGGAATGATGCGCCGCCATGCCCGGCACGCGCGCCGCGGCGCTGAACACCAGCGGCGCGATATTGCCGGTGCCGAACCCAATCAGCCCGAAACCGGCAATGCCCGCCAAGCTGGATTGCACCAGCACCACCAGCGCGAACCCCGCCACCCCCAGCGCCACGCCCAGCCGCATCACGGCGGGCTGGCCCAGCCGCATGGCCAGCCGGTCGCCGGTCAGGCGGGCCAGCGTCGTCATCACCGCGAAGGCGGCATAGCCGAGCGTCGCGCTGTCGATCGGCATATCCCGCTCAAACCGCAGGAAGATGGTGCTCCAATCCGTGGCGGCCCCTTCCGTCATGAAGGCGGCATAGCAGCACAGCCCCAGAATCAGCGCCAAGCGGTTGGGTTTTGCGAAATGCCGCCCCGGGGATGGCGCGTCGCTGCTCCTGGGCAGCAGCCGGAAGCTCTGTGTCAGCGCCAGCAGCACGGCGGCGGCGCTGACCAGGCAAAGCTGCATCACCGTGGCGCCGAGCCTGAGCAACAGACTATCCATCAGCGCCACGCCCAACGTGCCCAGACTGTAACAGGCATGAAAGCCGGACATATGCAGCCGGCCGGACCTCTCCTCCACCACCGCGCCCTGCGCGTTCATCGCCACATCCAGCGCGCCGAAATTAGCGCCGTACAAAAACAGCAGAACCGTGAAGATCAGCGGCGTGGGCGCGCCGCCCAGCAGCGGCAGCATCAGGCTCATCATCAGCCCCGCGGCGATGACGCAGTTGCGGCTTCCCCAGCGCGCCACCGCCAGCCCGGCCAGCGGCATCGCCGCCACACCGCCCGTGCCGCCCGCGAGCAGGATCAGCCCCAGCGAGGCATCACCGAGTTGAAACCGTATCTTGGTGTAGGGAATGACAATCGCCCAGACCGAGATGCCGATGCCCGCCATGGCGAAGACGAGCCGCATGGTCCAGAGTTTACCGCGCATATCAAACCGTTATCCCGCCGCGCGGGAGGCGGCAAGGCAAGCCGGCAAAAAGGGGGGCTTGAAGCCCCCTTACCCCGTCTGGCGCGCCGAACGGCGCCTATAAAACCCGGCGCCCGGCAATGGCATGGTAGATGACCAGCACCACCACGGCCCCCACCACCGCCACGAACAGCGACCAAAGATTGAACCCCGTGACGGGCACGGCCCCCAGCGCCGCGAAAATCCAGCCCCCGACCAACGCGCCGACAATGCCGAGAACGATGTCGATCAACGGCCCCTTGCCGCCATTATCGACGATATGGCTGGCGATCCAGCCGGCGATCAGGCCAAGAATGATCCATCCGATGATTGACACGGTCTTGCCTCCGCAAATGTTTCCCTGACATAAAAATGGGCCGCGCCCGCGGCCCGCGCAAGCCACCCAACCAGAACTTCACCCGGCGTTCATATTCAGCTTGAGCTGACGCGCCTCCTGCCCCTGCCAGACAATCAGAACCGGCACGGCGATGATGAAATCCCGCGCCCGGCGCAGCAATGAAAGCGACAATGAAAGATCCGGGGGAATGCCAAACAGCCCGCCCAGCAGCGTGTAGGCGGCTTCCTGTACCCCCACCCGGCCAGGAATGAAAAAAGCCAGCGCCATGATGGCATGCAGCATGGCCTCGATACAGACCGCGTCCACCCAGGAGAGATGCACCCCCAGCGCCTGGAACCCGATATAGGAGGCCGTGCCCGTCCCGATCCAGCAGAGCAGATGAATGAAGGCGGCCCACGCCAACCGGTGATGCTGGGTGTACATGCCATCCAGCGCCGCCTGCAAACGCTGGAAATTATCCGCCGCTCCCTGGCCGGTGGTCCCGGCGATGCGCATCGCCAGGGCGCTGAACAGCTTGGTGCCCACGCCGCGCTGCGCCACGATCAGCCCCACACCCAGCCCCACCGCCACCGCCAGCCCGATGGAAACCGGCATCATCAGATCCGAACCCGGCACCTGATGCGCCAGAATCACCAGCCCCACCCCGATAAAGACGAGCTGCGCCAGAAACTCCGTGGTGATGTCGCCCAATGTGGAGGCCACGGCATCCGCCATCGCCACGCCGCCCAGCGTGATCACCCTGGCCCCCAGCACATAGCCGCCGACCTGCGAGAACGGCAGAAACTCCCCCGTCGCGTCGCGCACCGCCCGGCCCCAGACACAAAGCCAGAACGAACCTTTCTGGCGCGAGCGCAGCAGCATGCGCCAGCCCAGCCCCAGCCCCAGCAGGATCACGAGCTGCGCGGCGATATATTCCCCCAGCCCCACGGCGCTGATGGAGGCAATGGCGTGCAGCACGTCCCCCGCGCCGAAAAACACCACCAGCCCGGTAATAACGGCCAGCCCCGCCAGGGTCAGCAGGGCGGGAATGAGTTTACTTTTCGACAAGATCAGGATCGATTCACTTTTTTGCCTTTTTAGGCCTGATGAACAACCGTGCCAGCCGCGCCAGGCGCGGCATCGTCCTAGGCCTTTTCAGCCGCGCGTCATAGCCCGCCATGCGGATCTTGTCTTGCTCCAGGCACACATCGATCAGCCGCGCCGGGTCCAGATCGTCGGCAAGCGCCTGCGAGCCGTTCATGGTGAAATTGGCGTCCGCCCCTTCCAGCCCGTCCACGTCGCGGGCGATGCCCATGCGCTCCCAGAACAGATAGGCATAGACCGCCCCGACCTTCAGCTCGAAACCAGGCCGCCGCCACCAGGCCATGGTGGCGCGCCGCCAGGCGATATAATTGGTGAAGAACAGGATATGCCGGCCTTCCTCCTGCACCACAGGCTCGAAGGTCTCCACCAGCTTCTCGGGAAAATAGCCTGAGCGGCGCGCCATCTCGAACAGCCCGTAAGCAAAGAAACTATCGATGCATTCAGAATAGCCCGTGACCAGAAACCCCCATTCCGCGTCGTTGGGAAGCACATATTCCTCATCGGGCTTGACCGGAATGTCATACGCCGCGACGAGGCGGGACAGCACATCCCGGTGGCGCCGCTCCTCCCCCGCCATATGCCGCAGCGCCTCGCGCAGCGGCTTCTGCGCCACGGTGTGGGAATAGAACTCGATTCGCGCCCCGGCCTTGTTCTCGGTCTGCACGGCGATGTCCCAGATCGGCAGGGAGGTGATGCGCGCCAGCGCCTCCGGCTCCAGCTTCGGCCAGTCCAGCACGGCGGGTTTGTAGGGGTTGTAGGTTTCTCCCAGCAGGGCGGTGAACATCTCGAAATGCTCGGGGCTGCCTGGTTCCGCCGGGCCCGGCTTGGGAAAGTTCCAATGCCTTGCGTTATAGTCGGCGATGGCTAGGGCATCATGATCCATCTTGATCCTCATCATGGTTGCACCAGGGACTGCGATGGGTTCTACAGCTTCGGACCCGCCGGGTATATGTCCGCGGTGGAATGGCAGCAAAGCACGAGGAAGATAAAGTGGCGCAGGGCGATCTGGTGCTGGTGACGGGAGCGACGGGATTTGTCGGCGCGGCCGTGGCCAGGGCGGCAAGGGCGGCGGGCTATCAGGTGCGGGTCACGGCGCGGCCGGGCTCCAGCCGCGCCAATCTCGCCGGTCTGGACGCCGAAACCGTCTATCTCGACCTTGCCGCTCCCGAGAGCTTTCCCGCCGCGTTGAAAAACTGCCGCTACCTGCTGCATGTCGCCGCCGATTACCGGCTCTGGGTGCCCGACGAGGCGGCAATGCGCAAGGTGAATATCGACGGCTCCCTGGCCCTGCTGCGCGCCGCCGCCGCCGCCGGGGTGGAACGCTGCGTCTATACCAGCTCCGTCGCCGCGCTGGGCCTCACCGATGACGCCTCCCCCGCGGACGAAACCACCCCGATCAAACCCGCCCACCATGTCGGCGCCTATAAGCGCAGCAAATACGATGCCGAGCAGGCGGTGCGCGGCCTGGCGCGGACACAGAATATCGTGATCGTGAACCCTTCCACCCCCATCGGCCCCGGCGACATCAAGCCCACCCCCACCGGCCAGATGGTGCTGGACGCCGCGCGCGGCAAAATGCCCGCTTATGTGGATACCGGGCTGAACGTGGCGCATGTGGACGATGTCGCCGCCGGGCACCTGCTGGCGCTTGCAAAAGGCCGCCAGGGCGAGGCTTATATTCTCGGCGGCGAGGATCTGATGCTGCGTGAGCTGCTGGCCCTGGTCGCGGCGCAAAGCGGCCGCAAGGCACCGACCCTGCGCCTGCCGGTGGGTCCGCTGATGCCCATCGCCTGGGCGATGGAGCGCATCGCCGGGCGCACCGGCAAAACGCCCTTGATGACACCGGATATTCTCAGAATGGCGCGAAAAAAAATGTTCTTCTCTTCCCGCAAGGCCCAGGAGGAGCTGGCCTACGCGCCCCGCCCCGCCACGCGGGCGGTGGCGGATGCGCTCACCTGGTTCCGCAAGGAGGGGAGGCTCGCATGATTCTGCTGCTCACGTTCGCCATCTGGCTGTATCTGGCCTTTTTTCATGGCCGGTTCTGGGATTCCGCCCCGGAACTCCCCCCCGCCACACCACGGGACGCGCCGGATGTCGACATCGTCATCCCCGCCCGGGACGAGGTGGAAACCATCGCCCCGGTCATCGCCTCGCTCGTGGCGCAGGATTATCCCGGCACGTTCCGCGTCATTCTGGTGGATGACAACTCGACGGACGGCACCGCCGAGGCCGCCGGCGCGCATGAGCGGCTGAGCATCCTCACCGGTCAGGCGAAACCGCCGGGCTGGTCCGGCAAGCTCTGGGCGCTGCGCCAGGGGGTGGCCGCCAGCACCGCGCCGGTGATTTTGTTCGCGGACGCCGACATCACCCACGACCCGCGCCATCTCGCCACGCTGGTGGCGAAGATGAACACGGACCGGCTGGACATGGTCTCGGAAATGGTGCGTCTCAACTGCACCTCCCTGCCGGAGAAATTCCTCATCCCCGCCTTCATCTATTTCTTCCAGATGCTCTATCCCTTCGCCCGCGTGAACAATCCGCGCTCGCGCGTGGCGGCGGCGGCGGGCGGCACGGTGCTGATCAAGCGCGCCGCGCTGGAGCGCATCGGCGGGCTGGAGGCGATGAAGCACGCCCTCATCGACGATGTGACCCTGGCCTCCAAGGTCAAGAAAAACGGACCGGTCTATCTCGGCCATTCGGGGCTCGCCGCCTCCATCCGCCCCTACCCGGTCGCCCGGGACATCTGGGACATGATCGCCCGCACCGCCTTCACCCAGCTGCGCCATTCCGCATTCATCCTCATCGGCACCCTCATCGGGCTGGCGCTGGTGTGGCTGGTGTTCCCCTTCGCCACGCTCTGCACCGGCCTGGGCTGGCGCGCGGCGCTGGGGCTGGCCATCTGGGCCATCGCCGCGCTGACCTATTTCCCGACGCTGGACCGCTATAAAGTCCACCGGGCCCATGCCATCGCCCTGCCCGCCATCGCCTTGTTCTACATGGCCGCCACCATCGGCTCGGCGGTGAATTACTGGCTGGGGCGCGGCGCCAAATGGAAAAGCCGCGCCTATGCCGGAGAGTCCTCATGATCGCCAACGACAACACCGCCCCCACCCGCGCCAAGGGCGATAAAAGCGTCGAAGCCTGGTCCGGCAAGGATAAGGGGGATGAGAATTTCCCCGTCGCCTCCCTGCTCATCGCCAAGCCGTTGCGCGCGCGCGTGCACGCCTATTACGATTTCGCCCGCAACGCGGACGACATCTCGGACAGCCCGACCTTGCCGCCCGATGAAAAGCTCGCCCGGCTGGACGCGATGGAGGCGGTGCTGACCGGCGCTCAGGACACAGGCAGCGCCAGCGCCACCCGTCTGCGCCAGTCCTTGGCCGAATCCGGCGTGCCCGCCACCCATGCGCGCGAGCTGCTGGTGGCCTTCCGGCAGGATGTAACCAAGACCCGCTACGAAAACTGGGACGAGCTGATGCGATATTGCCGCTACTCCGCCGCTCCGGTGGGCCGCTACGTGCTGGATGTGCACGGCGAATCCCACGATAGCTGGGGCCCTTCGGACGCGCTCTGCGCCTCCTTGCAAGTGCTCAACCATTTGCAGGATTGCGCCAAGGATCTGCGCGACCTGGACCGCTGCTACGTCCCGCGGGATTGGCTGCGCGAAGCCGGCCTGACCACGGACGACATCGCCCGCACCGAAACCATGCCCGCCCTGCGCGCCGTGTTCGACAAAATGCTGGACGAAACAGACAGTCTGAACCGCGCCGCCGCCGCCCTGCCCAAGCTTGTCAAATCCCGCCGCCTGCGGATCGAAACCGCCATCATCTGCGCGCTGGCCAACCGGCTCGCCGTGCTGCTGCGCCATGGCGACCCGCTGGCCACGCGGGTGAAGCTCTCCAAGCTGGATGTCCTCGCCGCCGGTTTGAAAGGGTTGAGGCACGCGCCATGATCACCCCCGGCGACAGCGCCTATGTCACCGCCCTGGTGAAAGCCTCCGGCACCTCCTTCTATCACGGCATGAAGATCCTGCCGCCGGAACGAAGGGATGCGATGTATGCCATCTACGCCTTCTGCCGGGTGGTGGACGACATCGCCGATGAGGAAGGCCGCGGCTTCACCGCCAAGCAGGCCGAGCTGGAAGCCTGGCGCCAGCGCATCGCGGCCTTGTATGAGCGCGGCGAGGCCGAAGACCCGATCACCAGGGCCTTGCTGATCGTGATTCACGATTACCATGTCCGCCGGGAGGATTTCATCGCCATCATCGACGGCATGGAGATGGATGCGGGCGAGCCGATCATCGCGCCGCCGCTGGCGGAGCTGGACCTTTATTGCGACCGCGTGGCCTCCGCCGTGGGGCGGCTCTCCGTGCGGGTGTTCGGGGATTCCTCCCCCGCGGCGGACGAGGTGGCGCACGCGCTGGGGCGCGGGCTGCAACTCACCAACATATTGCGCGACGTGGCCGAGGATGCGGAGCGCGGGCGCATCTATCTGCCCGCCGAATTCCTCGAAGAGGCGGGCATCCCGGCCGACCCCGCCTCGATCCTCGCCGCCCCCGCCCTGCCACGCGCCTGCGCCCGCGTGGCGGACATGGCCGAGCGGCATTTCACCCACGCCAACGACGCCATGGCCCGCTGCGATGCCCGCGCCATGCGCCCCGCCCAGATGATGGAAGCCAGCTACCGTCCACTGCTGGATATTTTACAACGCCGGAATTTCGACTATGCACAAGGTCGCGTTTCACTTCCGAAATGGAAAAAACTAATGCTGGCGGCAAAATTGCTGGCGGGATGAGGAAGAGGGCATGAGCGTACATGTCATCGGTGCGGGACTGGCCGGTCTTTCGGCCGCTTGCAGGCTGGCTGAGCTGGGGCATCATGTCGTGCTGTTCGAGGCCGCCCCCCAGGCGGGCGGACGGGCACGCTCTTATTTCGACAAGCAGCTCGGCTGCCGGATCGATAACGGCAATCACATGCTGCTCTCGGGCAACCTGTCCGCGCTGCATTACCTGCAACGGATCGGCGCACGGCGCTCGCTGACCGGCCCGGCGGACCCCGCCTTCCCGTTCCATGACCTCAAGACCGGCAAAAGCTGGACATTGCGCCTGAATGCGGGTGGTTTTCCCTGGTGGATCTTCTCTCCCGCCCGGCGCGTGCCCGGCACGCGCTTCTGGGATTATCTGGCGCTCAAGAAGCTGCTCAAGGCGAAACCGGACGATCTGGTGAACAAGCTGGCGGGGGGCGGCGCGCTTTATGCGAATCTGCTGGAGCCGCTGGCCATCGCGGCGCTGAACACCATGCCCGACAAGGCCGCCGCCCAACCGCTGGGGGCCGTGCTGGCCGAAACGGTGGAGCGTGGCGGTTTCGCCGCCTTGCCGCGCTGGGCCCGAATCGGGCTTTCGGAAAGCTTCGTGGACCCGGCCCTGGACTGGCTGCGCCATCGCGGCGTGGAAATCCGGCTGGGGGAGCGCGTGAGCGCGCTGCGCCCCGGCCAGACCACGGTGCTGGCCGTGCCGCCCTGGGCGGCGAAGGAGCTGATGCCCGAACTTACCGTGCCGGATGCCTTCGAATCCATCTGCAACCTGCATTTCAAGGCGCATATGCCGCCCGGCGCGGCGGGCTTTCACGGCCTGCTCAACGGCATGGCCGAATGGGTCTTCCCGCGCGACAGCGTGATCTCGGTCACCATCTCGGCGGCCAACCGCTATGCGCATCTGAGCCATGAGGCGATCGCCGGGCAAGTCTGGATGGAACTGTCCCGGACCTTCGACTTGCCGCCGGATCCGCCACCCTGCCGGGTGTTGTGGGAAAAACGCGCCACCTTCGCCTGCACGCCGGCGCAACTCGCCCGGCGCCCCGGCCCGCAAAGCCCGCGCCGTGGCGTGGTGCTGGCGGGTGACTGGACGGATACCGGCCTGCCCGCGACCATCGAAGGCGCCATCCGCTCCGGCGAGGCCGCCGTGGCGGCCCTGCTGACCTCGGACTGAGCAACCCTCCCTCCGGCGAGAACACTGGCAAAACGCCGCGAAAACTGCCAAATCCTCAAGAATGAACGCGATACTGGACAATTCGATCGAGCTGGCCCGTGCCTCCCTGACGGCTGAGCAGCGGACGGACGGGCATTATTGCTACGAGCTGGAGGCGGATGCCACGATTCCGGCCGAATATGTGCTGCTGGAACATTATCTCGACCGGATCGACGACGCGCTGGAACGCAAGATCGGCGTGTATCTGCGCCGCATCCAGGGCGATTACGACACCTGCCAGGGCGGCTGGCCGCTCTTCCATGGCGGCAAGATGGACCTTTCCTGCTCGGTGAAGGCCTATTTCGCCCTGAAGGCATTGGGGGATTCGCCCGATGCGCCGCATATGGTCCGAGCGCGGGAAGCCATTCTGGCGGCGGGCGGGGCGGAACGTTCCAACGTGTTCACCCGCTTTCAGATGGCCCTGTTCGACGCCGTGCCCTGGGATGCCTGCCCGGTGATCCCCATCGAGGCGGTGCTGATGCCGGACTGGTTTCCCTTCACCATGCGCAAGGTCTCCTATTGGTCGCGCACGGTGATGATGCCGCTGATGTTCCTGGCCAGCCGCAAGCCCCTGGCCCGCAACCCGCGCAAGATCCGCATCGACGAGCTGTTCCGCACGCCACCCGCGCAGGTGAAGGACTGGATCAAGGGGCCGTATAAATCCGCCTGGGGCCCGGCCTTCAAGCTGCTGGACGACATGCTGCGCGCCGCCGAACCGTTCTTTCCCAAGAACAGCCGGGCGAAAGCGGAAGAAAAGGCCCGAAGCTGGATCATCGAGCGGCTCAACGGCGAGGACGGGCTTGGCGCCATCTACCCCGCCATGGCCAACGCCACGATGATGTTCGACTATCTGGGCGACAAGACGCATTTCGACATCGCCTGGGGCTCCGTGCGCAAGCTGCTGGTGATCCGCGAGGACGAGGCCTATTGCCAGCCTTGCCTCTCCCCTGTGTGGGACACGGCCCTGGCCGGGCACGCCCTGGCGGAAGCCGGGGCAGCCCAGGCCGTGGCCGGGGCCTGCGACTGGCTGATCCCCCGCCAGGAGCTGAACGTGGTGGGCGACTGGGCGGACAACACGCCCGGCACGCGCCCCGGCGGCTGGGCCTTTCAATATAACAACGCCCATTACCCGGATGTGGACGACACCGCCGTGGCCGCCATGCTGCTGCACCGCGCGGGCGACCCGAAATATGCCGAGGCCATCTCCCGCGCGCGGGAATGGATTCTCGGCATGCAATCCACCAACGGCGCCTGGGGCGCGTTCGACATCAATAACGACCGCCAATACCTCAACCATATCCCCTTCGCGGACCATGGCGCGCTGCTCGACCCGCCGACGGAGGATGTCTCGGCGCGCTGCATCTCCTTCCTCGCCCAGCTGGGACATGAGGAAGACAAGCCCGCCATCGAACGCGGCATCCAGTATCTGCGCGAAACCCAGAAACCGGACGGCTCCTGGTTCGGCCGCTGGGGCACGAATTACATTTACGGCACCTGGTCCGTGCTCTGCGCCCTGAACGCGGCCGGGGTGGCGCATGACGACCCGATGATGGTGAAGGCGGCATCCTGGCTGATCTCCAAGCAGCGCGCCGATGGCGGCTGGGGCGAGGACAATGAAAGCTATGGCGACGCCCCGGCGGGCGAATTCCACGGCGTGGCCGCGCAAAGCCTGCCGAGCCAGAGCGCCTGGGCGGTGCTGGGGCTGATGGCGGCCGGGCTGGCGGACCATGAGGCCGTCAGGCGCGGCATTGAATATCTACAGGCCGCGCAGGGCGAGGATGGAAGCTGGACGGAAGCGCCTTATAACGCGGTGGGCTTTCCGCGCGTGTTCTATCTGAAATATCACGGCTATCCGCGCTTCTTCCCGCTGCTGGCGCTGAGCCGCTACAAGCAAGTGCTGGCCAGCAATGACCGTGTGGTGAAATACGGGTTTTAAAGCTTCATCCGGCCGGATGAAGCGGCCCGGACAATCCAGACACTCTTCTCGATTCGGGGCCATGAAAAAAGGCCGGAGCATCGGCTCCGGCCTTTTTCGTTGCGGCTGGGCTCAGTGCCCCAATGCCTGAACGATTTCCTCGGTCATCTTCTTGGCGTCGCCGAAGAGCATCATGGTGTTGTCCTTGAAGAACAGCTCATTTTCCACCCCCGCATAGCCCGAGGCCATGGAGCGTTTCACGAACAGCACGGTCTTGGCCTTTTCCACCTCCAGGATCGGCATGCCGAAAATCGGGCTGGCCGGGTTGGTCTTGGCGGCGGGGTTGGTCACGTCGTTGGCGCCGATCACATACACGACATCCGCGGTGGCGAACTCGTTATTGATCTGCTCCAACTCGAACACCTCGTCATAAGGCACGTTGGCTTCCGCCAGCAGCACGTTCATGTGCCCAGGCATGCGCCCCGCCACCGGATGGATGGCGTATTTCACCTCGACACCGTCTTTCTTCAAGATATCGGCCATTTCACGCAAGGCGTGCTGCGCCTGGGCCACCGCCATGCCATAGCCCGGCACGATGATGACCTTGGCGGCGTTCTTCATGATGAAGGCGGCATCGTCGGCGGAGCCGGTCTTCACCGCCTTGTCGCCGGAGGAAGCCCCCGCGACGGCCCCGGCATCGCCGGAATTGCCGAACCCGCCCGCGATGACGTTGATGATCGAGCGGTTCATGCCCTTGCACATGATATAGGACAGGATGGCGCCCGAAGAGCCGACCAGCGCGCCGGTGACGATCAGCGCCAGATTGCCGATGGTGAAGCCAATGCCCGAAGCCGCCCAGCCGGAATAGGAGTTCAGCATCGAGACCACCACCGGCATGTCCGCCCCGCCGATGGGGATGATCAGCAGGAAGCCCAGCGCCAGCGCCAGCGCCGCGATCAGCGAGAACAAAAGCGGGCTGCCGCCGGAGCTGACGAAGGCGATGATCAGCAGCACGATCACCACGCCGATGCCGGCATTCAGCTTATGCTGCCCGCGGAAGGTGATGGGCGTGCCCTTCATCAGCGCCTGCAGCTTGGCGAAGGCGATCAGCGAGCCGGTGAAGGTGATGGCGCCGATGGCCAGGCCGAGCGACATCTCGATCAGGCTCTCGATATGGATATGGTGCGGCATGCCGATGCCGAAGCTCTGCGGCGCGTTCAACGCCGCGGCCGCCACGAACACGGCCGCCAGCCCCACCAACGAGTGGAAAGCCGCGACAAGCTGCGGCAGCGCCGTCATCTTGATCTTTTGCGCCACGACCAGCCCGATGGCGCCGCCAATGGCGATGCCCGCCAGAATGATCAGCACCCAGCCCCAATCCATGCCCCCATGCAGGAACGTGGCGGCGACGGCGATGACCATGCCGATGATACCAAACCGGTTGCCCCGGCGGGAGCTGGCGGGGTGGGAAAGCCCGCGCAGCGCCAGGATGAACAGAACCGCCGCGACGAGATACGCAAGCGAGGTAAGAGACTGGTTCATCTTGCGTTACTTCTTCTTGAACATGGCCAGCATGCGGTTGGTCACCGCGAACCCGCCGAAGATATTGATACTCACCAGCACCACGGCCAGAAAACCGAATATATGCGCGATCAGGCTGCCATGCAGCCCGGTGGCCAGCATGGCGCCGACGATGATGACGGAGGAGATGGCGTTGGTGACGGCCATCAACGGCGAATGCAGCGCCGGGGTCACGCTCCACACCACGTAATAGCCGACAAACACGGCCAGCACGAAGATGCTGAACAGATAGATGAAGGGGGCGGCGGGCGGCACGTGCTGCGCGGCCACGGCGGCCACGCCGGCGGCGTTCTGCGCCAATATGGATGCCTGATGGGCAAGGTCCGCCGCCTGGGCGGCCAAATCTGCGGGTGTCATGAGTGAAAGCCTCCCTTCGGATTAAGCGGCGGGCTTGAAATTGGGGTGCACGATCTCTCCGCCCCGGGTCACCAGCGCGCCCTTGATCAGGTCGTCGTCGGGTTTCAGGGCGGGCTGCTTGGCCTCCTTGTCCCAGAAGGTGGAGAGGAAGGTGAGCAGATTGCGGGCATAAAGCTGGCTAGCCGCCACCGCGATGCGCGAGGGCCAGTTCCGGTGCCCGATAATGGTCACCCCGTTCGGGGTGGTGATGGTCTCGCCCGGCACCGTCTCGGCGCAGTTGCCGCCCGATTCCGCCGCCAGATCCACGATGATCGAGCCCGGTTTCATCGACGCCACCATCTCGGAGGTGACGATCACCGGCGCCTTGCGGCCCTGCACCAGGGCCGTGCAGATCACGATGTCGTTCTTGGCGACGGTGCTGGCCATCAGCTCCGCCTGTTTCTGGCGGAACTCCTCGGACATCTGCCCGGCATAGGGGCCGGTCTGCTTCGCGCTTTCCTCATCGTCCACGCCGATATAGCTGGCGCCGAGGGATTTGATCTCCTCCTTCGCGGCCGGGCGCACATCGGTGCCCGAGACCACGCCGCCCAGGCGCCGCGCGGTGGCGATGGCCTGCAACCCCGCCACCCCGGCGCCGATCACGAACACGCGCGCCGGCGCCACGGTGCCGGCGGCGGTCATCATCAGCGGAAAGCCGCGGGGGAAATTATACGCCCCCTCGATCACCGCGCGATAACCGGCGAGATTCGCCTGGGAGGATAGCACATCCATGCTCTGCGCGCGGGTGATGCGCGGCAGCAGCTCCAGCCCCACCGCGTCGATCTTCGCCTCGGCCAGCGCCGGGGCCAGCATGGCGTCGGACGCCGCGCCAAGGGTCGCCACCAGCAGCGTGCCCGGGGCGATCAGCCCGCGCACGCTTTCATCCGGCGCGTTCACGGCGAACAAAATCCCGGCGCCAGCCAGCGCGGCGGCCGCATCCGGCGCGATCTCGGCGCCGGCGGCGGCGAATTCCTCATCGGGAATCGCGGACTGAATGCCCGCTCCGGCCTCGATGGCGACACTCAGCCCCAGCCCGATCAGTTTCTTCACCGTATCGGGCGTCGCCGCAACACGGGCTTCCCCCGCACGGCGCTCCCTTAAAACCGCAAGACGCATTTACCTGTCCTTAAAACCTTTAAAGTTTTACGCCACCATGGGTTAAGGCGCATAATATTTCAAGCCTGTCCTCCCGGGGCGTGGACACGCCCCGGCTCCGGCAGGCTCCCCGGCGCGCCGATACGCACCGCCACATGTCCCTTCTCGGCCGCGACCCCGATATATTCATAGGAGAATCCCGTCCTGGCGATGAATTCCCGGAACGCCTTGTACTCATGCGCGCGCCAGCCGGGATAATTGAAATATTCATCGAACAGAATGACCGTTCCGGGATTGATCCGCCCCTCCAGCGCGGAAAAGATCGTCACCGTGCTGGTATAGATGTCGCAATCCACATGGATGAAGGCCACCGCCTCCTTCTGGGCGGCCAGAAACGGTGGCAGGCTCTGCTCGAACCAGCCCGGATGCAGCACGGCATTGGCCGGCACCTTGGGCAGCTTGCCCCGCTGTGTGAAGGCGCCGGCTTTTTCCCTGGTGCCCGCCCAATCCTCCGGCAGACCGCCGAAACTGTCGAAGCCATGCACGGGGCGGGCGGTCTGGCCGGCGAGGTTGCGCAGACTCGCCCCCTTGGCGACGCCGAACTCCAGCACCAGCCCCTCCCGCGGCGCGCGGGCCAGGGCGAAGCGGGCCAGCTCGTAACGGTCCGCCAGCACCATCGCCTCGGGCATATGGGCGATGATGTAGTCAACCGCCTCGCGCTTGGCGTGCAGCCGCAAATCCAGCCAGAGATCGTTCGCGTAAATGGAATGCAGCAGCTTCCGGTAAGCCCGGGCCAGCAGCCCCGCGCGCAGCCCACGTTTGAGAATCGCCATGCTATCGGGCTTCCGGCACGCCCGCCTCGGCCAGTACCGCGGCCTGGCGGGCCGCGAGCGCCGCCTCGTCATATGCCGCCACCGTCTCCTGGAACAGCCGGCACCAGTTCAGCTCCGCGCCCAGACGCATGAACACCGCCCCCAGCCCGATGGCGGAACGGTCCATCAGCACGAATTCACGCGGGGGGCGCACGCCTCCGGTGCGCTGCAACCCGGCATGGACCTTCTGCGCCACCTCACGGCCGAATTCCGTGCCCTCCCCTTCCTGGATCGGGCGCACCCGGTCCTCGATCAGCGGTTTATACAGAAATTTCGCCCAATCGTTCAGCACATCCACCTGCTCGTCCGTGATGCCCTTGAACCCCCAGATGTCATAGGCGTTGCGGGCGCGCGAATCGTCGCCATCGCGCACGGCGGCGTAAAGCTCCAGCACGCCCGTAACGAATTTCGGCGGAAACACGCGGATGGAGCCGTAATCCAGCAAATTCAGCCCGCCCGCCTCGCTCACCTGGTAATTGCCCAGATGCGGGTCGCCATGGATCACGCCATAGCGGTAGAAGGGAATATACCAGGCACGGAACAAGGCCGTGGCCAAGGCGTTGCGCTGCGCCTGGCTGGGGTTGCCTTCCATCCAGGAGCGGAACCCCTGGCCCCGCAGCCAGCTCATCGTCAGCAGGCGGGTGGTGGTGTAGCCCTCGACCGGCTCAGGCACGTTCACATCCGGCACATCCGCCAGCATCAGCCGGTAGAGGCGCATCTGCGCGGCTTCGCGGGTATAATCCAGCTCCTCGCGGAACCGCTCGGTCAGCTCGACATAAATATCGTCCTGAATGATCGCGTTATCCATGCGCTTGTAAACCGCCATGGCCAGCTTCACCTGACGCAGATCCGCCTCGATCACGCTCGGCATGTCGGGATATTGCAGCTTGACCGCCACCTCCCGCCCGTCCGGCAGCACGGCGCGGTGCACCTGCCCCAGGCTGGCGGCGGCCACGGCCTCGCGCGAGAAGCTCTTGAACTTGCTCTCCCAATCCGCGCCCAGCTCGCTGGACATGCGCCTGCGCACGAAGGGCCAGCCCATCGGCGGGGCGTTGGATTGCAGCTCCGCCAGCTGCTTGGCGTATTCCGGCGGCAGCGCATCGGGCACGGTGGAAAGAAACTGCGCCACCTTCATCATCGGCCCCTTCAGGCCGCCGAGCAGGGATTTCAGATCCTCCGCATGGCGGGCCTGGTCGGTCTTGATGCCGAACACGCGCTCCCCCGCGATGCGCGCGGCGATGCCGCCCACCGCGCCCGAGGTGCGGGCCATGCGCCGCATTTCGCCAAAGAGATTGCCGCCGCGTTCGCTCATGCTTTTTCCAACTCGTCGATAAAGCCCGAGATCACATCCAACCCCTTGTTCCAGAAAGCGGGGTCGGACGCATCCAGCCCGAAGGGCGCCAGCAGCTCCTTATGCCGCTTGGCCCCGCCCGCGGCCAGCATCTCGCGATATTTGGCCGCGAACCCCTCTTTGTCCGGGCTTTCCTGATAGACGGCATAAAGCGCGTTCACCAGGCAATCCCCGAAGGCATAAGCGTAAACATAGAAGGGGGAATGGAAGAAATGCGAGATATAGGCCCAGAAGGTCCGGTAATCCGCCGTGAAGTTGAAGGCCGGGCCAAGGCTGCGGGTCTGCACATCCAGCCAGATCTCACAAATGCGCTCCGGCAGAATCTCGCCCTTGGCGCGCTCGGTATGAAAGGCGACCTCAAACTCATGAAAGGCGATCTGCCGGACCACGGTGTTGAGCATATCCTCCACCTTCTGCGCCAGCATGATGCGCCGGCGGGCCGGGTCGGTCTCGGCATCCAGCAATGAGCGGAAGGTCAGCATCTCGCCGAACACGCTGGCGGTCTCGGCCAGGGTCAGCGGGGTGCCGGCCAGCAAATAGCCCTGCCTGGCCGCCAGCGATTGATGCGCGCCATGGCCCAGCTCATGCGCCAGCGTCATCACATCGCGCGTTTTGCCGTGGAAATTCATCAGCACATAGGGATGCGCCGAAGGCACGGTGGAGTGCGAAAAGGCACCGCCCGCCTTGCCGGGGCGCGGGGCCGCGTCGATCCAGTTTTTCTCGAAAAAGGGCCTGATGGTCGCGGCCAGATCCGGGCTGAAACCGCCATAGGCGTTCAGCACGATATCGCGCGCCTGGGGCCAGGAGACCGGCTTGTCCGCATCGGCGGGCAAGGGGGCGTTACGGTCCCAATGCTCCAGCTTCTCCAGCCCCAGCCATTTGGCCTTCAGCGCGTAATAACGGTGCGACAGGCGGCCGTAGGAGGATTTCACCGCCTCCACCAGCGCGTTCACCACCTCGTCCTCGACCATGTTCGCCCGGTTGCGGAAGGACCAGGGATGCGGATAAGCGTGCCACTCATCGTCGACCGCCTTGTCCTTGGCGATGGTGTTCAGCACGAGCGCGAATAATTTCTCATTCCGCTCCATCGCCTTGGCCACCGCCTTGGCGGCTTCCTCGCGCATGGCCCGGTCGGAGTCGGAGAGTTTGTTGAGCGCGGCGGAGAGGGTCAGCTCATCACCGTTCACGATAAGCCGCAGCCCGGCTATCGTCTCATCGAATAAGCGCGTCCAGGCGGAATGGCCGGTCACGTCCTTTTCCATGAAGAGCCGCTCGATCACATCCTCACGCTGATGCGGCAGGAACACCCGCAGATCCCGCAGCCAGGAGGCATAATGGGCCAACGCCTTGTCTTGCAGCTTCGCGGCCAGCGCCGCGTCCGGAATCCGGTTCAGCTCCAGCGTGAAGAACAAGGTCTTGGTGCCCAGGGCGGTCACGCGCTCGGACATGGTCTGGTAGAATTGGCCGTGGGCGGGAATGGAGGAATCCGCCGAGAACAGCAGCACCGCGTAGGACATGATGCGCCCGGGAATTTCCTGCAACGCCTCATAGGCGCGAATGGCCTCGGCCAGTTCCGCGCCGGAGAGCCCCGCCAGCTTGCCTTGATAGGCCGTGGCGAATCTGTCCGCGCCGTCCTGAACGGTTTTCAGGTCGGCTTCGATGCGCGGGTCGGTCGGCGCGGCGTAAAGATCCGTGAGATCCCAGCTAGGGAGAGGCGCGGCCTTTCCGGTGGAAACTCCATCCGGCTGCCGCGCCAAGCGATTCTGGTCCATGCCCGCTCCGTTTCAAACTCTGTGGGCACAGATTTAGGCGCTGCGGGGCCAAGGTCAAACAGGGGCCGCGCCCGAGCCCAGGAGAAAAACCGGAGACCGGCCTGTTCGCGCCACCATGGGGGCTGGTTCAGGAGCCCCCGCGCGCGCGAATCACATGCCGATCGCGCGGCGGTAAATATCGAGCAGCGTCTCCTGCTCCTCCACCTCGGCGGGCTCCTGCTTGCGGATGCGGATCAGCTGGCGGATCACCTTTACATCGAATCCCGCGGATTTCGCCTCAGAGTAAATATCCTTGATGTCGCTGGCGAGCGCCTTACGCTCCTCCTCCAGGCGCTCGATGCGCTCGATGATGCTGCGCAGCCGCTCGCCGGCAATGTTGGTCGGTTTCTCTTCGGTAGATGCAGACATGCCCAACTCCCATTCAGGGCGGCGGGGATAGAGGAAGGGAGCCCCCCCGGTCAATGCGCGATTTCAGTGGCCGGGTTTCGATTCATTCATCTTCGCCAACTGCTCCGGCGTCGCCGGCGTCTGATATTTCGCCTGCCAGTCCTTGTACGGCATGCCATAGACAATCTCGCGAGCCTCGGGGTCGGACAGCGCCACGCCCTGGGCTTGCGCCGCCTCGCGGTACCAGCGCGAGAGACAATTGCGGCAGAATCCCGCCAGGTTCATCAGGTCGATATTCTGCACATCCGGGCGCTGGCGCAGATGCGCGACCAAGGCGCGGAACGCGGCGGCCTCCAGTTTCTCCCGGGTGGCCTCATCCAATGCAGGGTTGCTCAAGTTTCTGCTCCCGCTCATAGTCAGGGCGTGGAAAACGCCCATCGTAACGATCCTAAAACCTATCTGCGCGGCCTGTTTCAAGCCGCGATCGCCGCCGCCGACCCGGCGCATTGCGTGCCCCCCAACCTGCCGCAGCCGGGCTCGGGGCGCAATATCGTCATCGGCGCGGGCAAGGCCGCCGCCGCCATGGCGAAAGCCCTGGAAACCGCCTGGGGCGACGCGGATTATGAAGGCGTTGTCGTCACCCGCCACGGCCATGGCGCCCCCACACGGCGCATCCGCGTGCGCGAAGCCGCCCATCCGGTGCCCGATGCCAATGGCGAGGCCGCCGCGCGCGAGATTCTGGCCGCCGTGCAAGGGCTGCGGCCACAGGACCAGGTGGTGGCGCTGATCTCCGGCGGCGCCTCGGCCTTGCTGGCCCTGCCCGCCCCCGGCCTGACCTTGCGGGACAAGATTTTGGTGAACAAGGCCTTGCTGGCCTCCGGCGCGCCGATCTCCACCATGAACCGCATCCGCAAGGCGCTCTCCGCCGTGAAGGGCGGCAAGCTGGCCGCCGCCTGCGCCCCGGCGCGGTTGGTGACCCTGGCGATCTCGGACGTGCCGGGGGACGACCCGGCGGTGATCGGCTCCGGCCCCACCTGGATGGACGGAGCGGATTACCGGATGATCGCCACCCCGATGATGGCGCTGGAGGCCGCGGCGCGGGAGGCCGGCATGCCCACCGAGATTCTCGGCGACGATCTGGAGGGCGAAGCCTGGGAGCTGGGCCGCGCCCATGCCGCCCTGGCCCTGAACACCAAGGGGCCAAAGCTGCTGCTCTCCGGCGGGGAGACCACCGTGACCATCGGCAATGCCAAGCCCGGGCGCGGCGGGCGGAACACGGAATATCTGCTCAGCCTCGCCCTGGCGCTGGACGGAGCGGCCAATATCCACGCCCTGGCGGGCGATTCCGACGGTATCGACGGCACCGAGGATGCCGCTGGCGCCGTGATCGGGCCGGACACGCTGGCCCGGGCCCGCGCCTTGGGGCTGGATGCCGCCGCCTATCTGGCCAAGCATGACAGCTATCGGTTTTTCGCCGCGCTGGATGATCTCGTCGTCACCGGCCCTACATTGACCAACGTGAACGATATTCGCGCCATTCTCATCATGTGAGGTTGCCCGCATGGACAGACCGCGCCGCCACCGCCGGACCAAGATCATCGCCACGCTGGGCCCGGCCAGCTCCACACCGGAAATGATCCTGCGTCTCTTCCAGGCGGGCGCGGATCTGTTCCGGCTGAATTTCTCCCACGGCACGCATGCCGACCATGAGGCGCGCATCGACATGATCCGCGCCGTGGAGAAACGCACCGGCCGGCCCATCGGCATCCTGGCCGATGTGCAGGGGCCAAAGCTGCGTGTCGGCGTCTTCCAGTCGGGCCGGGTCCGGCTTCAGACAGGGCAGCCATTCACGCTGGACATGAACAACGCCCCCGGAGACATGCGCCGGGTCTGCCTGCCGCATCCGGAAATCATCGCCGCCGCCGAGATCGGCGCCACGCTGCTGCTGGACGATGGCAAGCTGCGGCTGCGCGTGCTGCGCAAGCGCGAGGACCATCTGCTGACCGAGGTCGTGACCGGCGGCGTGCTCTCCGACCGCAAGGGCGTGAACGTGCCGGACGTGGTGCTGCCGATCCCGGCCCTGACCGGGAAAGACCGTGCCGATCTGGCGTTCGCCCTGCCGCTGGGCATCGATTATATCGGCCTGTCCTTCGTGCAGCGGGCGGAGGATGTCATCGAGGCCAAGCGCATCGCCGCGGGCCGGGCCCTGGTCATGGCCAAGCTCGAAAAACCCCAGGCGCTGGACAATCTGAACGCCATTCTGGGCGAGGCCGAGGCGGTGATGGTGGCGCGCGGGGATCTCGGCGTGGAGCTGCCGCCCGAGGAAGTGCCCATCGCGCAGAGACGCATCATCCGCGCCGCCCAGCAGCGCGGCCTGCCCGTGGTGGTGGCCACCCAGATGCTGGAAAGCATGATCACCGCCCCCGCCCCCACCCGCGCCGAAGCCTCCGACGTGGCCACCGCCGTGTTCGACGGCGCCGATGCGGTGATGCTCTCCGCCGAAAGCGCGGCGGGCCAGTACCCGCGCGAGGCGGTGAACATGATGGACCGCATCATCACCCGCGTGGAGCGCGACGAGGATTGGCGCAGCGGGCTGAATGCCCGGCGCCCGCAGCCGGAAAAAAATTCCGCCGACGCCATTGCCGCCGCCTCCGTGCATGTGGCGCATACCATCGATGCGCGCGCGATCGTCGCGCTGACCGAATCCGGCGCCACGGCGCTGCGCGTGGCACGGGAAAAACCCGATTGCCCGGTGCTGGGCGTCACCACCAGCCAGCAGGTGGCACGGCGCCTGGCGGCCGTCTGGGGGGTGCATGCCCTCACCACGGGGGCCGTCCATTCAATGACCCAAGCCGTTGAACATGCCAGGAAAATCACCCGGCTGGAGGGGTTCGCCACGAAGGGCGAGGAGATCGTGGTGGTGGCGGGCGTCCCCTTCGGCCAGGCGGGAACCACCAACGCGCTGCGCGTCGCGCGGCTTTGATACCGCTGGATTACTTTTTACTCGCCTTCCATCAAATGTTTTATTATGAGGGGATTGGCTTTGTTCCTTACAGGGTTTGGCGGCTTGGCCAGACGATTGAAAGCCTGTATTGAACAAGCGCTTTTCAGGCTTCGACAGGTTGAGGGTTTTCACGTTGAAAATACAAAGCAGGGCTTCGGCCTACGGCAAGATCGTTCTTGGGATGGGAGCCGCCGCCCTCCTTCTGGCGGGCTGTGCCAAGCACGCGCCCAAGACCGTGGCCACCGCCGCGCCGCCGAGCGGGCATATCTATCCCGTGGCGGTGGATGTGCCACCGCCCGTATCGCCCAAGATCAAATTCACGCCGGCCGAGCAGGCAAAGGTCCAGCAGGCCTTCAACGTCATCAGCCTGAAATCGGCGCTGATGGTGGCCGCGCTGTCCTGCAACCAGCGCGACCAGTACGACGCCTTCATGCACAGCTTCCAGCCGCATGTGCTGGCGGCCCAGCGCACGATGGACGCCTATTTCCACAAGGCCAGCGGCCGCTATAGCGGGCAAAAGATGGAGGACAGCTTCATTACCCTGCTGGCCAACAACCAGTCCGTGTCGGGCATCGCCCAGGGGCAGATCTTCTGCCTGAACAATCAGGCCGAATATAAGGCCGTGCTGGCGATCAAGACACCGCAGGAGCTGGACAGCTTCGTGACCAACCAGCCGCCCACCGCCCGCGTGGCGAGCCTGAGCCAGGGGCAGTAACGTAAATTTGGCCATCCCGTGGCCCGCCCCTGAAAATCCTCGGTGAATTTCAGGGGCGGGCCGACAGGGCGTTAAACCCGCCAAATCCCCGGCGCAGCCGGGATCAGAACGCCGCTTCCTCGAATATGCGCGTCACATCCCCGCTCCAGGCGCCGTGATAGCGCTCCAGCCAATGTTCCGCCTGGCTCGGCGCGCCGCCGGCGATCTCCCGCAGCGGAGCCAGATAGAGCGTCTCATCCTGACCGGACGCGTTCAGCCGGGCCCGGTTCTTCAACCCGGCCTCGGCGATGGCGACCACCTCCTTGGCCAGGTCGCGCAGCGTTCCCGCGCCAAATGCCGTGTTGATGCCCGTGGCGGGCACGGCGGCGCGCAAGGCCAGGATCTGTTCGTATGTCCAGCCCCGGATCAGCGCCGCGCCCGCCGCCAGCGCCGCGGGGTCGTAGAAAATGCCGGTCCAGAGCGCGGACTGCGCCAGCATCATCGCGGGATGGCCGGAATCCGCGCCGCGCGTCTCGATATAGGTCTTGAGACGCACATCCGGAAAAGCGGTGGTGGAATGGTCCGCGAAATCGCCGATGGTGGCGCGCTCACCCGGCAACGCCGCCAGCCTGCCCGCCATGAAATCCCGGAAGGAAGCGCCCGCGACATCGTGGTAAACACCGTCGCGGTAGACGAAATACATCGGCACGTCGAGCAGCCAGTCGGCATAGGCCTCGAAACCGAAGCCATCCTGAAAGATGACCGCCGGGATGCCGGAGCGGGCATTGTCCGTGTCCCCCCATACATGGGCGCGGTTGGAGAGCAGGCCGTTCGGCTTGCCCTCATGGAAGGGGGAATTGGCGAAGAGCGCCGTGGCCAGGGGCTGCAAGGCGGAGGCGACGCGCAGTTTCGCCACCATGTCGGCCTCGCAGGTGAAGTCCAAATTCACCTGCACGGTGCAGGTGCGCAGCATCATGTCCAGCCCGCGCGTGCCGACCTTGGGCATGTAGGCGCGCATGATCTTGTAGCGGCCCTTGGGCATCCAGGGCATGGCCGCGCGCGTGGCGACGGGGTGAAAGCCCAGCGGCGCGAACCCCAGACCCAGACCCGGCGTGACATCGTGCAGCCGGGCGATATGCGCGTCCAGCTCCGCCTTGGTGGCGTGCAGGTCCGTCAGCATGCCGCCGGACAACTCGAACTGCCCGCCCGGCTCCAGCGAGAGCGAGGCACCGCCCCGCCCTTTCAACCCGATGATGTTGCCCTGATCGAGAATCGGCGCCCATCCGTCGCGCGCCCGGACCGCTTGCAGCAGCGCGCCGATGCCACCCCCCCCCTCGTAAGCGGGGGGCGCAAACCCCGCGCGGTGGAAGCCAAAGGCCTCATGCTCCGTGCCGATGGTGAAATCCTGAGCCGGTTTACAGCCTGATTCCAGATAGGCGGCCAGATCCTTGAGGCTGGTGATCTCACGCGCGTCGGCGTCGCCGGGGTTTGACAAGTCTTTCGTTCCTTCAACGTCGTTACGGCAACGCCGCCAGATGCAGCGCCAGCCCGGCCATGGCGGCGGTCTCGGCCCGCAGGATGCGCCGCCCCAGTGACACGCGTGTAATGAGGGGTGTGCGAGCGATAGCTTCAAGCTCCTGATCGGTAAAGCCACCCTCCGGGCCGATCATCAACGCGGTGGGGCCGGTGGCGGGGCCGAGCAGGGCGGAGGTGCGCCGCTCATCCGCGACATAAAGCGGGCGCGCCGGCCAGCCCGCCATCAGCTTCATCACCGGCTGAGGCGCGCGGATCTCGGGCACATGCAGGCGCTCGCATTGTTCCGCCGCCTCGATGGCGATGGCGCGCAGCCGGTCGAGATTCACATGGTCGGCATTGGTGCGCGCGGTGACGATGGGCTGGATAACGGAGACCCCAAGCTCCGTCGCCTTTTCCACCACCAGGTCGGTCTTCTGGCGCTTCAGCAGGGCAAAGCAGAGCCAGGCATCGGGCTCCGGCGCGGGGGGGCGGGTTTGCGCCAGCGCCTCCAGCATGGCGGCCTTGCGGGAGATCTGGCGCACCGTGGCGCGCCATTCCCCTGCCTGGCCATTAAAAACGCGCAAACTGTCGCCCGCCGCCAGGCGCATGACATTGGCAAGATAATGGGCCTGGCCATCGGAGACGGCGAAAACCCCGCCCGGATCGGGCAGCGCTGGGACATAGAGACGAATTGACGTATCGGCCATGCCGGGCTGAATAGCACCCATGAGCGGATTTACCGATATTCGGCGTGGCGGCTGGGTGGCGAGACTGCCTGAACGTTATCTCCCCTATATTCTCCTGGCCCGGCTGGACCGGCCGATCGGCGCATGGCTGCTGTTCCTGCCGGGGCTGTGGGCCATCTGCCTGACCGCGCACGGGCTCTGGCAAGGGCTATGGCTGAGCGTTCTGTTCGCCATCGGCTCGGTGGTGATGCGCGGCGCGGGCTGCGTGGTGAACGATCTCTGGGACCGGAAAATGGACGCCCAGGTGGAACGCACCCGCGGCCGGCCGCTGGCCGCGGGCATGGTGACCCCCATGCAGGCCTTGCTGTTCCTGGCGGGGCTTTGTGCCGTCGGGCTGGTGATTCTGCTGCTGCTCAACAACACGGCGCGCTGGCTGGGCGTGCTCTCCCTCGCCCTGGTGGCGCTGTATCCGCTGGCCAAGCGCGTGACCTGGTGGCCGCAGCTTTTTCTGGGCTTCACATTCGGCTGGGGCGCGCTGCTGGGCTATGCGGCGGCGCATGGGCGCCTGACCTGGCCAGCCGCCGCGCTCTATCTGGCGTCGATCTTATGGATTCTGGGCTATGACACGATCTATGCCCATCAGGACCGCGAGGACGACACGCTGATCGGCGTGAAATCCACCGCCCGGCTGTTTGGCAAACATACACGCGAGGCGCTGTGCCTCTGCTATGGCGCCATGTTCCTGCTGCTGCTCTTCGCCATGGCGGCGTTCCCGCTGCATCACTGGGGCTATTGGATGATGCTGCTGCCCGCCGCGCTGCTGGCCTGGCAGGTTATCCGGCTGGACATAGACGATCCGGCGCGCTGCCTGGCCTTGTTCAAGCTCAACCGCGAGGTGGGGCTGGCGGTGGCGCTGGCGATCCTGGTCGGATGGATGTGAGGCTTTATTGACGCGCTGAGGGAAACCGGAGACAAGCCGGAACTGCCGGGGTGTCCGCATCGTGCGGGCTGAGATCATACCCGTTGAACCTGTCTGGGTCATGCCAGCGAAGGGAGAGCGCCAATGGGCCTCGATCGCCGTTTATTCTTGTCCTCCGCCGTCACGGGGGCGCTGGCCGCGCCCGCGCTGGCGCGCGCCGCCGCGCCGCGCCGCTTTACCGTTATTCTCGACTGGTTCGTGAATCCGGACCATGCGCCGCTATTCGCCGCGCAATATTGCGGCGCCTACGAACAGGCCGGGCTGGAGGTGAAGCTTGTCGCCCCCACGGACCCGGACCTGCCCCCGCGCCTCGTGGCCGCCGGCAAGGCGGATGCGGCGCTGACCTACCAGACCCAGCTTTATCTGCTGGTCGACCAGGGCCTGCCCGTGCGCCGCACCGGCACGCTGATCGACAAGCCGCTGAACACGCTGACCGCGCTGAAGCGCAGCGGGATCAGCCGGCTCACCGATTTGAAGGGCCGTAAGGTGGGGTATTCGGTGGCTGGGGTGGAGCCGGTGATCATCGGCGCGATGCTGCGGCATGTGGGCATGAGCCTGAAGGATATTCAGCTCGTGAACGTGAATTTCGAACTGGTCTCCGCCCTGCGCTCGAACGAGGTGGACGCGGTGATCGGCACCTACCGGACCTATGAGGATATTCAGCTCGCGCAGGATGGGCTGGACCCGGTGATCTTTCTGCCCGAGGATTACGGCGTGCCGCCTTCGGACGAGCTGATTTTGCTCTCCAACGCCAACGATCTGAAGGCCCCCGCCCTGCCCGCCTTCCTGGGCGCGCTGAAGCAAGGCGTCGCGGCGCTGAAAGCCGACCCGGACGGGATGCTGACGAAATTCCTGAAGGATCACCCCAGCCTCAACGACAAGCTGGACATCGCCTCCTGGCATGCCTTGCCGCCTTATTTCGACGACGATCCGGCGGCGCTGAACGCCAAGCGCTACCGGACCTACCGGGATTTTCTGTTCGAGAGCGGCGTGATCAAGAAAAAGCTGCCGCTGGACGATTACGCGGCGACCATCGCCTGACCAGAAAAAACCCCGGCAGAATCCTGCCGGGGTTTTTCCTCGCGGAAGCGAAACTCAGTGGAAGATGATTTCCACGCGGCGGTTCTGCGGCTCACGCACGCCGGGGCCGGTGGGCACCAGCAGGTGGGTTTCGCCGTAGCCGTGCATCTCGATCTCGGAAGCGGGGACACCATCGGCCACGAGCTGGGCGGCAACCGCCTTCGCGCGCTTGATGGACAGGCCCATGTTATATTTCGGCGCACCGGACGTGTCGGTATAGCCGTTGACTTCCAGGGTCGTGACGTTCTGGGTCTTGGAGTCGGAGGCCGCCTGCGCGATGATCTGCGTCGCGCGCGGGGTCAGGCTGTATTTGTCCCAATCGAAGAACACCAGATAGGTCTTGGCCGGAGCGGGCGCCGGCGCGGCGACCGGGGCGGGGGTCGGCGCGGGCGCGGGCGGTGCCGGGGGGGAGAATTCATAACGCAACCCGACATTGATCTGGTTGTTATATTCGCCCTGCTGCTTGAAGCTGACGGGCTGGCCGGCACCCGCGACATCATAGCGGCGGGCGGATGTCAGCCCGATGAAGCGATATTCCAGCGTGGCTGAAAGCCCCACGACCGGCGCGATGGGGAAGGACAAGCCGAAAATACCCTGATAGGCGAAAGAGCCGTGGGACTGGTCCACCGTCGCGCCGCCGGCGCTGAACTTGTCATAGCTGGCGACCTGCCAGCCGATACCAGCCCCCAGATAAGGGTAGAGCCAGGGCAGGCTGACATCGAAATCGTAAATGCCGTTGACGAAGCCGCCATACTGGGATTCATGGCCGCTGGCCCCGAGGCTGGCGCCGCCGGATTTCAGCTTGTCGGCGCCATTGCGGATATAATCGCCCTCCAGCTCGACACGCCAGCCATTATTGAAGCCGTACCCGACCGACGCGTTCAGATCGTAGCCGTTCTTGAACACGGCCTTCGCGTCGCCCGGCACATCCGCGCCGCCAATATTGAAGTTCTTCTGGGTCACGGCGCTTTTCAGATCCCAGCCGCCACCCAGGCTGACATAGGGGCCCGCCACCGGCTGGGCGTCGGCACGGCCGCCCATCACCAGCGCCAGCGGCGCGGCCAGCATGGTGGCGGTGAATAAGGCCGCTCGAAACTGCATCATATGTCTCCCTTTCGACGAGGCGCGTGTCAGGTTCCGGTAAGGAACGCAAAGCCTATGTGGAGGTCAAGTCTCGGCTTGCGAAGGGGGGCTTCGCAGGCGGGCCGTGGCTGTAGCCAAAATGCCACGGCTGGAAGAGCGGACAGAAAAAACCCCGGCAGAATCCTGCCGGGGCCTTTCCTTCGCGGAAGCGAAACTCAGTGGAAGATGATTTCCACGCGGCGGTTCTGCGGCTCACGCACGCCGGGGCCGGTGGGCACCAGCAGGTGGGTTTCGCCGTAGCCGTGCATCTCGATCTCGGAAGCGGGGACACCATCGGCCACGAGCTGGGCGGCAACCGCCTTCGCGCGCTTGATGGACAGGCCCATGTTATATTTCGGCGCACCGGACGTGTCGGTATAGCCGTTGACTTCCAGGGTCGTGACGTTCTGGGTCTTGGAATCGGAGGCAGCCTGCGCGATGATCTGCGTCGCGCGCGGGGTCAGGTTGTACTTGTCCCAATCGAAGAACACCAGATAGGTCTTGGCCGGAGCGGGCGCCGGCGCGGCGACCGGGGCCGGAGCAGGCGCCGGGGCGGGCGGCGGCGGCGGCTGGAACAGCTGATAGCGCAGACCCAGCAGGAAGGTGTGGCTGGAGGACTGGCCAACCTTGACGTCGCCGTAATTGCGGCTGGCGGTCAGCTGGGTGAACTTATATTCGGCCGTGGCGGACAGGCCAGGCACGAACGGCAGCGGGTAGGAAACACCGCCGATGATGTTATAGGCGAAGCTTCCCTTGGTGCCGCCGAAAACATGGCCATCGGCGTCGTTCACGGAGGAGTTGAACTTCTGCCACTGATAACCGATACCAGCGCCCACATAGGGGAAGATCGGCAGGCCGACATTCATGTCGTACAGCACGTTGACCATCGGGCCATAGGTGTTGAGGCCACCAGTCGCGCGTTCCTGAACGCCGCTGTCACCATCGAGCTTGTGGACGGTGTTACGGTAGAAATTACCGTTCAGCTCGACGCGGAACCCGTCGCCGAAACCATAACCGATGGCGGCATCGCCGGAATAGGAATTGCGGAACTGCGCCTTGCCACCCGCACCGGTGGTGTTGGAATGCAGGTTCAGCGGGTTCTCGATGGTCGTGCCAACGCCGAGGCTGATATAAGGGCCGGTCACCGGCTGCGCGTGCGCCGCGAGGGGCAACACAAGGCAGGTGGCGGCGGCAAGAGCTAAGCGCAGCTTCATGTCGTGACTCCAATGCAGAGTGAAAGTAATTGACCAGTATCCATTTAGCCCTACACGCCCAGAATCAACAGGGCAAATTCATTTTCAGCGTTAACATTATGGGGCTGTTGCATTTTTGGCACAAACAAGGGGTAAACCCCAGAAAATTTACGAGCATGTAATGACACGGAAAGCCTGGCCGGCATTTCCCGCATCCGTGGCGCCCGGCGTGGAATGCACCATCCACCCGCGATAGACAGGGGCGGCGGCTTGATCATCCTTGGGTTGCAGGGTGAGAAAAACCGCCGAATCGGGCAATTGCCCGGGCGGGCGGGTGACGCAGGCCTGCACGCTCACATTCAGATCGCCCACCACGACCTGCCCGCCGACGGGCACGGTGATGTTTTTGGTGCTCCCATCCACCTTGTTCAGCACACCCAGCACGGCGGTCTTGCCCGGCACCCAGTCATTCGCCTGAACCGGCGCGACATCGGGCTGAGCGGGTTGCGCCGCCCCGGCGGCGGGCGTGGCGGAGGGAGCGGAGGGTGAGACGGCCTGCATCTGCGCGGCCTGCCCGGCGGCATCGCCATTATCGGCATTGGCCGCGCCGGAGGGCGGCAGAGGCGTTTGCACCAAGCCCGGCGGTGGCGCGGGCGGCGCGGGTTTGGGGGCTGGGGCCGGCGTGGGCGGCGCCGCCACGATGGGCGGCGGCGCCGGCACGGCGACGGCGGGTTGCTGGGCTTGCCCGCCCGGCTGGCTCTGGCCGAGCAGGCTTTGCGCGTGGGCACCGGTGGCCAGGCAGCACGTGGCGGCGGACGCCAGAAGCAGCAGGCGCATTACTGAGGCAGGGCCGCGGGGTTGGCACCGGCGCCGCCCGCGCCGGTCTGGCCGCCGGACGTCTGGCCGCCGGACGACGCCCCCTTGCCCTGGCCGCCGCTATTGCCCAGGGAGAAGATGAACTTGCCGAGCAGATCCTCCAGATTCACCGCCGACTGCGTCACCTGGAAGCTCGCCCCGGGTTTCAGCATGGTGTTGGAACCGCCCGGCGAGACGGACACGTAAGGGCCGCCGAGCAGGCTGTCAGAGGTGATGGAGGCGCTGCTGTCGTCGGGCACCTTGATATTGTCGTTGATCGCCATCTTGACGATCGCGGCATAGGTGTTGGGGTTGAGCTGCTCGGACGAGACATGGCCGATGACCACGCCGCCGATTTTCACATCCGACCCGACGGTGAGCCCGCCGATGGAGCCGAACTGCGCCTGCAGCGGATAGCCCCCGGTATGGATCTCCCCCGCCCCGCGCAAGGCGTAGAGCAGGAACAAAACGGCCACGGCGATAACGGCGAAGCCGGCGGTAAGCTCGGGAACGCGGCGGACCATCAGGCCTGATCCGGCGTCCAGGATTCATAATCGGCCGAAGCCGCGGCCCGCTTGCCGCCCATGTAATCATGGCCGGCGGGGCGGTAGCTCCGCGCGGTGCCGGTGAGGTTGGGCTGGTGCGGGCGCTGCCAGGGGCGCTGCGGCGCGGCGAGCGGGGCATCGGTGAGATGATGCAGCCAAGCGTGCCATTCGGGCGGCACCACGGAGGGATCCTGCGCCCCCGCATAGACCACCCAGCGGCGGGCGCGCGGCTTACCCGGGCGCTCGTAATACTGGTTGCCCGCCTCGTCCCGGCCGATGAAGCGGCCTCGGAACAGGGTCAGGAAATACAAACCAGGGTTCATGATCAGCCCCTTGAGGCCAAGCGGCCGGGCCTTGGCGGAGGGGCCGTGCGCGGACGGATTCTGGGCAGCGGTGCTCATGCGCTCCGATATAGGTGAAGCCGGGCGAATGGTCCATCTCGATCTTGCCGGCGACGGTCTCAGGCCCACGCCAAGCTATCCACAGGATTTTGTGGTCATTGCGCAGAATCAACACAAGATGCACTTTTATTGAGTCTTATCAGCGCCTAAACTCCGCTTATGGCACAAAGCAGAACAGACAAATCCTGGCAGGGTATCAAGCTGGCCACCTTCGAGGCGGCGGCGGATCCGGACGCGCCGCCGGTGCTGGTGACGCTGCCGGCCGCCTGGGGCGGCAAGGCCGCCGACGCGCTGGCCGCCATCCTGCCGGGCAAGCGCATGCTGCATATCGCCGAAGCGGCGGAGACATGGATCGCCCCCATCGCCGCGCGGGCGCATGCCGCCGGGCTGGGCGAGACCATCGCCCCCGGCCTGCACGCCATTCTGGCCGCGCATCGCGGCAGCCCCAGCGGCAATGTGTGGCGCAACCGCGCCGCCGGCCAGCCGGGCTTTCTGTTCAACCCCTCCGCTTACCTGGACGAGGCGGGGCTGTTCGACAGCGCCGCGCTGGGGCTGGATGTGCGGCTGGCGGTAACCGCGCTGACCCTGGCCGCCCCCGCCGAGCACCGGCTGCGGATCGGCTTTACCGACCTCAACCTGTTTCTCGCCCGGCTGGGCCTGGCCTACGACTCGCAAGAGGCGCGCGACCTCGCGGTGACGCTGGCCGGGTTCATGGGCGCGCAGGCGGATATCGGCTCCGCCCGGCTGCTGGCGCGCGGCGCCGCCCCCGGCCACCGCATCGCCCCGGCCAAGCTGCCGGAACGCTGCGCCCTGCCCGGCCTGTTGCCCGCCGCCATCACGGCGCGCGAAGAGGCGGCCAGCCTGGGCCAGCGCCGCCACGAGACATTGCTGGGCTTTTTGAACGAACCTGAGATCGAGGCGCTGCTGGGGGCGGAGCAGGTGAATTTCGCCCCCGCCCTCTCCGCGCTGGACGAGGCGGGCGGGCTCGCCCATTGGGCCCTGCATGCTCTCGCCGCGCGCGGCCTGACAACGCAGAGCGCCCTGGCGCGCATGATCGGCGGCGAAGAGATCTTCCCCCTCCCCCGGGCCGCCGCCCATGCCGCGATGCACGACGCCCTGGCCGCCCTGATGCCCGCGATGCCCGCGCGCCCCGCCGCGCCGATGGCGCCGCGCGGCGCCTCCACGCGCGAGAGCCTGCCCGCTCGGCGCAGCGGCTACACACAGAAGGCCGCGGTGGGCGGGCATAAGCTGTTTCTCTCCACCGGGGAGTACAAGGACGGGCGACTGGGCGAGATCTTCATCGCCCTGAACAAGGAGGGCCCGGCCTTCCGGGGACTGATGGACGCCTTCGCCATCGCCGTCAGCATCGGGCTGCAACATGGCGTGAATCTGGAAAATTATGTCGAGGCCTTCACCTTCACCCGCTTCGGCCCGGCCGGAATCGTGGAAGGCGACCCCGCCGTGCCCGCCGCCACCTCCTTGCTGGATTATGTGTTCCGCAACCTGGCCGTGAATTATTTGGGCCGGACAAATCTGGCCCCCGCCAGCATTGACGAGGCCGACAGCGTGGGCGACGGTGCCGCCGAGCGCGCGCCGCTGCTGCCGCTGGACCTGCCGGCCCCGGCACCGCGCGAGCGCCGCCGCAATTTGAAACTGGTGAGCTGATCCATGAGCATTTCCAACCGCCTGGCCGAGCTGGGCATTACCTTGCCGCAAGCCATGGCCCCCGTGGCGAATTATGTGCCGGTGAGCATCACCGGCCAGCTTGTCACGGTCAGCGGCCAACTGCCCGCCATGGACGGCAAGGTCGCGGTGACCGGCAAGCTGGGGGCCGCCGTCTCGCTTGAGGAAGGCCGCCATGCCGCGCGGCTTTGCCTGATCAATCTGCTGGCCCAGCTTCAGGCCGCCCTGCCCGGCGGGTTGGACAGCATCACCCAGGTGGTGCGACTCGGCGGGTTCATTGCCTGCACGCCGGAGTTCACCCAGCATGCGGTGGTGATGAACGGCGCCTCGGACCTTGCCGTCGCCGTGTTTGGCGACACCGGGCGGCATGCGCGCTCCACCATCGGCGTGGCTTCCCTGCCGCTGGATGCCGCCGTCGAGGTCGAAGGGCAGTTTTATATCGGCTAAGCGGCGCCGGGCGGCAGAACAAACTTTTTTCTGCCTTTTTGTCCTGGCTATAAGTCAGGCATGAGCCATACCGAGAATCCGCTCTTGCCCATCCGCATGGCGGTGAACATCGCGCTGGACGGCGCGCTGGCGGCGCTGGCGGTGGCGGCGAGCTTCTGGCTCGCCACTCCGGCCACGCCCGTGCCGCAGCCTCACGCCCTGCCCCTGGCGGGGGCGGGGGCCATCTGGCTCATCGGCATTCCCTTCGGGCTGTCGCGGCTGCATTGGCGTTTTGTGTCCCTGCGCGACCTGGCGCTGATCGGCGCGGCCTGTATCGTGACCACGCTGATGCTGTGCCTGCTGATGGTGGGAGCGGGTTTTTCCCTGCCTTCGCCGGCCTTTCCGGTCATCCTCGCCCTGATGCTGGCGGCGGCGCTGACCGTGCCCAAGCTGCTCTACCGCCTGATCCGCCAGAAGCGCGGCGAACATGGCGCGGCGCAAACCGCGCTGCTGGTGGGCGACGGCGAGAATGCCGAGCTGTTTCTCTCCGCCCACGCGCAGCAGCGCGACGCCCCCTACCGGGTGACCGGGCTGATGGCGCTGTCTGAAAAACATATCGGCCGGCGCGTGCATGGGTTGAACGTGGTCGGCGCCGCCGACGAGGCCGAGGCGATGCTGGAGCGGCTGGCCGAAAAGCCGGATCTGCTGATCATCACCGCCCCGCAATTCACCGGCGACAGGCTGAAGACGCTGCTGCGCGCCGCCGATATGCGCAATATCCGCGTGATGCGCGCCCCCTGCCTCACGCGGCTGGCGCCGGCCGACCAGAAGATCGCGCTACAACCCATCGCCATCGAGGATCTGCTCAACCGCCAGCAGGTGCGGCTGGACCGCGCGGCGATGGGCGCGCTCATCGCCGGGCGGCGGGTGATGGTGACCGGGGCGGGCGGCAGCATTGGCGCCGAGCTTTGCCGGCAGGTGGCCGCCTTCGGCCCGGCTGAGATCCTGCTGCTCGATTCCTCCGAATTCGCCTTATGGCAGATCGATCTGGAAATCCGGGAAACCAGCCCCGCCCTGCCCCGCCGGACGGTGGTGGCCGATATACGCGACGCCGCGCATATCGGTACGATCACGCGGGCATTCCGGCCCGAGCTGGTGTTCCACGCGGCGGCGCTGAAACATGTGCCGATCGTGGAAGCCAACCGGCTGGAAGGGCTGCGCACCAACGCGCTGGGCACCCAGGTGGTGGCCGATGCCGCCGCCGCCGCCGGCGCGACGCTGATGGTGCTGATCTCCACCGACAAGGCGGTGAATCCCAGCTCGGTGATGGGGGCCTCCAAGCGCCTGGCGGAGATGTACGCGCAGGCGCTGGACGTGCAGGCACGGCGCGGCCAGCGGGGCATGCGCTGCGTGACGGTGCGGTTTGGCAATGTGCTGGGCTCCACCGGCTCGGTGGTGCCGCTCTTTCGCCGCCAGCTCGCCCAGGGCGGGCCGCTGACCGTGACCCACCCCGGCATGCAGCGCTATTTCATGACCGTGCGCGAGGCGGTGGGGCTGGTGCTGCAAGCCTCGGCCGTGGGCAGCGGGGAGGAAGCGATCCCGGATGGCGGCATCTTCGTGCTGGATATGGGCGAGCCGGTGAAGATCGTGGATCTGGCCCGGCAGATGATCCGTCTGGCCGGGCTGAGGCCGGACGATGATATAGAAATCAAATTCACGGGCCTGCGCCCGGGCGAAAAATTGTTCGAGGAGCTGTTCCACGGCGCCGAGAAGCCCGTGCCGACCGATTATGACGGGCTGTTGATGGCCACGCCGCGCCTCGCGGATCTGGCCGCTGTCGCCGCCGGGCTGCGCGAACTGGGCGAAACCGCGGAAACAGGCGACGAAACCGCCGCGATGGCCCTGCTGCACCGGATGGTACCCGAATTTTTGCCGCCGCCGGGGCTCGCCGTACCGCACGCGGCGGAGTAGTCTGCCGCTCCATGAACGCAGAGACCTTTCCGCCGATCCCGTTTCTCGACCTCAAGGCACAGCAGGCACGGCTGGGAGGGCGGCTCCGGGAGCGGCTGGATGCGGTGCTGGCCCATGGGCAATATATTCTCGGCCCCGAGGTGCATGAGCTGGAGACCAGGCTGGCCGCCTTTTGCGGCGCCGCCCATTGTGTCAGCGTCTCCTCCGGCACGGATGCCTTGCAGATCGCGCTGATGGCCGAGGAGATCGGGCGCGGGGACGCGGTGTTCCTGCCCGCCTTCACCTATACCGCCACGGCCGAGGTGCCGCTGCTGCTGGGCGCGACGCCGGTTTTCGTGGATGTCGATCCCCGGACCTTCCAGATCGACCTGGCCGGCCTGGAGGCGCGCATCGCCACCGTGAAGCGCGCGGGCAAGCTGAAACCGCGCGCCATTATCGGCGTGGATCTGTTCGGCCAGCCGGCGGATTGGGCGGGCATAAACGCCATCGCCGCACAAGAGGGGCTGTTCACGCTGGATGATTGCGCGCAGAGCTTCGGGGCCGCGCGGAGCGGCGCCAGGCTGGGCAAGGCGGCCGACGCCACGGCCACCAGCTTCTTTCCCTCCAAGCCGCTGGGCGCTTATGGCGATGGCGGGGCCTTGTTCACCGAATCCGCCGCGCGGGCGGCACTCTACCGCTCGCTACGCACCCATGGCGAGGGGACGACACGCTATGAGGTGCTGCGCACCGGCATGAACGGACGGCTGGACACGCTACAGGCCGCCGTGCTGCTGACCAAGCTGGAAGTGTTCGAGGCCGAGCTGGCCCGGCGCGAGGCCATTGCCCAAATCTACGACGCGGCGCTGAAGGATGTGCTGGAGATTCCAGCCCGGATGCCGGACAGCCAAAGCGCCTGGGCCATCTATGCCGTGCTGCTGCCCGACGAGGCCAAGCGCGAGGCCGCCAAGGCGGCTCTGGCGGCGGCGGGAATCGGCCATGCGGTCTATTATCCCCGCGCCCTGCACCAGCAGCCCGCCTATGCGGGCGCGCATGACGGCACGCCCTTGCCCGTGGCGGAAGGGTTGGGCCGGCGCATTCTGGCGCTGCCCATCCATCCCGACCTGAGCGACGAGCAGGCTAGGCGCGTGGCCGCCACCCTCACCCGGTCATTGGGCGGATAAGATGCCGCGCGGCGACCTGTTTCCTGATATCGGGCCGTTCGAAACCGGATACCTCCCCCTCTCGGAAGGGCATGTGATGTATTGGGAGCAGGTCGGCAACCCGGCGGGCAAGCCGGTGCTGTTCCTGCATGGCGGGCCTGGCGCGGGGGCCGGCGTGGTGCACCGGCGCTTCTTCGACCCCGCCATCTGGCGCGTGATCATTTTCGACCAGCGCGGGGCTGGACGCTCGCGCCCGCTGGGCGGGCTGGACAACAACAACACGCCGCAACTGATCGCGGATATCGAGACATTGCGGCAATTCCTCAATGTCGAGCGGATGCTGCTCTTCGGCGGCTCCTGGGGCTCGACCCTGGCGCTGGCCTATGCGCAGGCCCATCCCGAGCGCGTGACGGGAACGGTGCTGCGCGGGATCTTCCTGGGGCGGCCGGCGGAGGTGGACTGGTTTCTGTACGGGCTGCAACGCGTGTTTCCGGACGCGCATGCCGCCTTCGCGGGGTTTCTGCCGCCGGAAGAGCGCCACGACCTGCTGACCCATTATTTCAAGCGTCTCACCGATGCCGACCCGCAAACGCAATTCGCCGCGGCGCGGGCCTGGAGTGTGTATGAAGGCTCCTGCTCCACGCTACTGCCCAGCTTCGAGGCGGTTTCGGCCTTCGCGCAGGACCGCACCGCCATCGGGCTGGCGAAGATCGAGGCGCATTATTTCCGCCATGGGCTGTTCCTGCCGGAAGGCGGGCTGCTGGCGCATATGGACCGGCTGAAGGGCATTCCCGCTGAAATCGTGCAAGGACGCTACGACATGATCTGCCCGGCGCAATCGGCCTTTGAACTCGCCGCCGCCTGGCCCGGGGCACGGCTGACGCTGGTGCCCGATGCCGGACATTCGGCATTGGAGCCTGGCGTGCGCGCGGCGTTGCTGGCGGCGCTGGAACGCAGCCGGGTGCTGTCATGAAGCTGGCGCGGCGAACAATTCTGGGGGCGGGACTCGGCCTGGCCTGCGCCCGCGCCGGCAGGGCGGCTGGCCTGGCCTGGCCTGGCGCGCTGATCATGGGCACGGGGCGGCCGGGCGGCTCCTACGCCATTTTTGGCCCCGCCTGGGGGCTGCTGGCGCAAAAGGCAACCAGCATCGACATCGCCTACCGCGCCTCCGGCGGCTCCAGCGCCAATCTGCTGCTGATCGAGGAGGGCAGCGCGCAGCTCGGCCTGTCCACCGTAACGGTGGCGGCGCAGGCGCGGGCTGGCAGCGCGAGCTGGACCGCCGGGGTCAAGCTGAACCGGTTCCGGGCCTTGTTTCCGGCCTACCCGTCCATGCTGCAAATCGTCTCCACCGTGGAAACAGGCATATCCACCCTGGCCGGGCTGGCCGGGCGCGATATTGGCGTGGGCCCGGCGGGCGCCAGCGGCGAGGCCGCGGTGAAAGAGATCTTGACGGCGCTGGGCGTGGTGCCCGGGCGCATCGAAACCGGCGATTACGAGGCCCAGGCCCAGGCCATGCTGGCCGGCAAGCTGGCGGCCTGCGCCTTTATCGGCGCGCCCCCCCTGCCCGCCATCGCCGCCGCCGCCAGGGGCCGCAAACTGGCGCTGATCGGGTTTTCCCAGGCGGAGGCCGAGCAGGCGGGGCGGGTCATTCCGGGCCTGTCGCGCATGATCATGAAGGCCGGAACCTTTCCGGGCCAGACTGTGGATGTCAGCAGCCTCGGCACGATCAACATCGCGGTCGGCACGGCGGAACTGCCCGACACGCTGGCCGCGGCGGTGACAATGGCGGCCTTGAAAAACCGCCATCTCCTCTCCGCCGCCGTGCGCGCCGCCAGCCAGGCACCCGCCATAGCCCCCGTCTACGAAGCGGGGATCAGCTTCCATCCCGGCGCGGCCAAGGCCCTGCGGGAAGCGGGAATCGACGTGCCGCGCAAGGCCGTGCAGGCATGATCGTCCGCCACGCCACCCCAGCCGACCATGACGCGTTGCTGACCCAGCTCTGGGAGCTGAACCGCCATGAGCACGCCTTGACCGGCGACAGGCGGACCGACCGCGCCGGTGCCCAGGACACGCTGGCCGAAGCACTGGCGGCGGTGGCGCAAGGCGAGGGCGATGTGCTCGTCGCCGAGATGGACGGCAAGATCGCTGGGCATCTCTTCATGTTTCTGGACATGGACGATGCCTATGTGCGCGCGGCGTGGCGCCGTTACGCCTTCATCTCGAACCTGTTCGTGGACGAAGCCTTTCGCGGCGGGGGCATTGGCCGCGCCTTGATGGCGCAAGCGGAAAAGATCGCCCTCGCCAAGGGTGTGCGCCGGCTCAGGCTGTATGTTCTGAACGGCAATGAGCGCGCCCGGCGCATTTATGAGGAAGCCGGTTTTTGCGCCCATGGGGTGGAGATGCTCAAACCCCTCACCCCGCCGGCGTGAGGTTCAGGCCAGCCGGCCCTCGCGCAGCACGATTCGCCGGTCCATCCGCGCCGCCAGATCCGGGTTATGGGTGGCGATCAGGGCCGCTGTGTTTTCACTGCGCACCACATGCAAAAGCTCCTCGAACACGATGTTGGAGGTCGTGACATCGAGATTGCCCGTCGGCTCGTCCGCCAGCAGCAGCGAGGGATTGTTGGCCAGCGCGCGGGCAATGGCCACGCGCTGCTTTTCACCGCCCGAGAGCTTGCCCGGCAAATGCGAGGCACGGGCGGCGAGGCCGAATTTCTCCAGCAGCTCCATCGAGCGTTGATTGGCCCGCGTTTGCGTCACGCCCGCGACCATCTGCGGAATGGAGATGTTTTCCAGCGCCGTGAACTCCGCCAGCAAATGATGAAACTGGTAGACGAAGCCGATATATTTGAGGCGCATGGCGGTACGCGCGGCATCGTTCAGCTCGCCCGCGTTCCGCCCGTCGATGATCACCGCCCCCGCATCCGGTTTCTCCAACAGCCCGGCCAGATGCAACAAGGTTGACTTGCCCGAACCAGACGGCGCGACCAGGGCGACGATCTCGCCACGCGAGAGCGTCAGCTCCGCGCCATTCAGCACGGTGAGCGCGCCCTCGCCGGAGCGGTAGGTGCGGCAAAGGGCTTTCAGGGACAGAAGATATTCACTCACTGCGCAATGTCTCCACCGGATCGATCCTGGCGGCGCGCCAGCTCGGGTAAATCGTGGCCAATACCGACAGCACGAGGGACATGACCACCACCTCCGTCACCTCGCGCCAGTCCAGCTCGGCGGGCAGGGATTCCAGGTAATAGATGGTCGGGTTGAAAAGCTGCTGGCCGGTGAGATGCTGAATGAACAGACGGATCTCGTTGATGTGCTGACAGAACAGCACGCCCAGCACGAAGCCGATCAAGGTGCCCAGCACCCCCACGGAGGCGCCCGCCATCAGGAAAATCCGCATGATCGAGCCCGAGCTTGCCCCCATGGTGCGCAGGATCGCGATGTCCCTCGCCTTATCCTTCACCATCATGATCAGGGAGGAGATCACGTTGAAGGCGGCGACGATGATGATCAGCGTGAGGATCAGGAACATCACGTTGCGTTCGACCGTGACGGCGGCAAGGAAGGAATCGTTGTTCTGCTTCCAGTCCTGAATGTTCAGCCCGGTGCCGGGAAACGCATTGACGATGGCCTGCTTCACCGCTTCGTCATGATCCGGGTCGGTGACGAAGACCTGAATCTGCGAGGCCGCGCCGCTCTGCTGGAAGAGCGTCTGCGCGGCGCCAAGCGGCAGAAAGACGAAACTCGAATCATATTGCTGCATGCCGGTCTGGAAGATCGCCACCACCTTGAAGCTCTGAATGGACGGGATGGTGCCGATGACCGTGGCTTTTCCCTGAGGCAGGATCAAGGTGAGTTCGGAGCCGACGGACAGATTGAATTGCTGCGCCAGCGCGCCGCCAATGGCAATGGTGTCGCCCCCGGTAAGATTCGCCAGGCTGCCCGCGATCACATGTTTGGACACGGTGGGAAGCTGGCGCAGGCCATCCTGGGTGATGCCACGCGCGATGCCCCCCGTCGCCCCACCTTGCGGGCCGGACATCAACACCTCCCCCTGCACGATCGGAAACGCCCCTGTCACACCCTTGATGCTTCTGATCTTGCCGGCCATTTCATCGTAATGGGTCAAGGGCGCGCTGGCGCCGTAAACGCCGATATCGCCATTCAGCCCGAGGATCTGACTCAGCAATTCCTGCCGGAAGCCGTTCATCACGCTCATCACGATGATCAGCGTGGCCACGCCGAGCGCGATGCCCACGAGCGAGAAAATGGCAATGACGGAGACAAAGCGCTCACCGCGGCGGGCACGCAGATACCGCGCCGCGATCTTCCGCTCGAAAGCATTGAACATCAGGCGCGGACCTTGGCCAGGGCGTCCTCGACGGGAAGCTCGAAGCGCTCGCCGGTGGCGCGGCGCTTGAGCTCCACCATGCCCTTGGCGGCCCCGCGCGGGCCGACGATGATCTGCCAGGGATGGCCCATCAGATCGGCCTCGGCGAATTTGGCGCCCGCGCGCTCCTCCCGGTCGTCATACAGCGCGTCATGGCCGAAGCTGGCATAGATTGTCTCGCACAGCGCATCCGTGATCCCATCGCCCTGGCGCAGATTGAGGATGGCGGCCTTGAAGGGGGCGATGGCGTCCGGCCAGATGATTCCGGCTTCGTCGTGCCTGGCCTCGATGATGGCGCCAACCAGGCGGGAGACGCCGATGCCGTAAGAGCCCATCTCGGGGAAGAATTTCTGCCCGTCCGGGCCGGTGACGGCGAAGTTCATGGATTTCGAATATTTCGTGCCGAAATAAAAGATCTGCCCAACCTCGATGCCCCTGCCCTCGCGGCGGCGTTCCCGAGGGATTTTGTCCCAGACCCCGGTGTCGTGCTTTTCGTCCGTGGCGGCGTAGATGGTGGTCATCTGCTCGTAAAAACCATCCATATCCGTGGCGGCCAGCGCATCGCCGGCCTCGAAGGCGGCATCGTAGAACACGCCGGATTCGCCGGTGGGGGCGAGCACATGGAATTCGTGGGAGAGATCGCCGCCGATCTGCCCGGTATCGGCGCGCATCGGAATCGCGGTGATGCCGATGCGCTGGAAGGTGCGCATATAAGCGAGCATCATCGCCTTGTAGGAGCGCACCGCGCCGTCGCGGTCGAGATCGAAGGAATAAGCATCCTTCATCAAAAACTCACGCCCGCGCAGCACGCCAAAGCGCGGGCGCACCTCATCGCGGAATTTCCACTGGATCTGATAGGGGATTTGCGGAAGCTCACGGTAGCTCTTGATGGAATCCCGCATGATCGAGGTGATCATTTCCTCGTTGGTGGGGCCAAACAGCAATTCGCGCTCATGGCGGTCGGTGATGCGCAGCATCTCCTTGCCGTACGCATCGTAGCGGCCGGATTCACGCCAGAGATCAGCGCTCTGCACGGTGGGCATCAGCACTTCCTCGGCCCCGGCCGCATCCTGCTCCTCACGCACGATCCGGGCGATCTTGGCGAGCACGCGGTTGCCGGTGGGCAGCCAGGCATAAATGCCCGAGGCCATCTGGCGGATCATGCCCGCGCGCAGCATCAGCCGGTGCGAGACGATCTGCGCTTCGGCTGGCGTTTCCTTGAGGGTGGGAATCAGGCTTTTGGAGAGACGCATGAGGAACCTTAAAACAGGGATTGAGGCTTTTCAGTGGCCGGCGCGGGCGGCGGCGCGGCGGAAGTTTCAAGACGCAGCCAGCGATTGGCCGCCCGCCGGCAGGGTTTTTCGACGATAACGCGCAGCAGGATGGCGAGGATGAAGGTCAGCCCCGTCATCGTCGCGGCGAAGATCAGCTTCTGGCCGGTGGGCTGCCAGCCCAGATGGCGGAAAAGCTGGGAGGTGAGCAGTTCGGCGGTGGCAAAGCTCATATAGAAACAATAAGACAGCATCCCCAGCCCACGCAGCACCGGGCGCTTGCCCAGAACAGGCGGAAACTGCGCCTCGGCCTGCATGTAAAACGTGAAGAGCAGCGCCCACAAGCCGGTCACGGTGACAATATCGATCCCCGCGACGGCGCCGAGGGCCAGCAGCCCCGCTCCACCCCACAGGAATAAACGCCGCACGCCATCCCGGTCCGCCGCGAGCGGAACCAGGCGGTATGTCGCCATGCCGGCCAGGAATTCCGGAAAGAACCGCGCCAGCCCGGCGCCGAAGGCGAGGTTCAGATTATAGTCATGAAAAGCGTAAAGCAGCCCCAGCACGGGCAGCATGGCGACCACGATCTGGACGGATACCAGCCGTATGAAATAGCTCAGCAGGCAGGCGATGAAGGGAAACAGCAGATACCCGGCCCACTCCGTGCTGATCGACCAGGAAGGGTAGTTCCAGGCGCCGAACCGGTCATCCCCCCAGCCTTGCACCAGGAGCAGATTTTGCACCAGCGTCGAGAGGCTGAAACGCTGCGGTTCATGCGCCGCCACGCCGAAGGCCGCCCCCGCGCCGGCCAGCACCAGCAAGATGGCGAGCACCGCCAGATGCACCGGATAAATCCGCGCCAGGCGCTTGCCGTAAAACCGCAGGGCCGCGGCCCGGCCCGGCCCGAGCAGAAGCGGGTGAGCCGTGTCCATCTTCGGCACGTCGAACTCCCGGTGGGCGTGCATGAGGATGAGGCCGGAGAGAATGAAGAACCCGTCCACGCCCATATAGCCATGGGTGACCAGCGCCGCCGCCGGGCCGAGCCATGAGGAAAAATGCAGGTGCAGATCCACATGATAGATGAACACCCAGGCCGCGAAGGCGGCACGGCAGATCGTGAGGTCGGTGATGTCCGGCTTCTGGCTCATCCGCGGATCTGGCTCAGAACCGGACAGCACCAGACAGCTTGCCGCGCAAACCATCTCGCACCGGACCCCGGCTCCGCTCATTGAGTGAGAGGGCGTTTCAGGCATCCGGCCGATCCGCGAGGCGAATCAGTCAGATATGGCCGTACTCTAGATCAAGATCCGCCCGGGTTGAAGCCGCGCCGGCCCCATAAAGCGTGTAAACAGGCCTGAAAGAAAGAAGCCCGCCAGCCCAGTTGGGCGGCGGGCCAAGTTCAGGGAGGAAACGCCAGTCACACGGCAGGATGAAGAACCAAACCTCATCCTGACATCATAATGCAACGCAGCATCATGACCCGTCCAGAAAAAACACCCTCGAAAAAGAGGATTTTTTAGGCTTTTAAGCGAGGAAAGCCGGTTTTTTCGATCCGTTGCATTGTTTTTAGGCTAAAATGGACCGTTTTATGATCAAATACGAAGAATATGAACATCCACCAGAGGTCGCTTACCCAGCGGCTTGCCGACAATGCGGCGCAAGCCGGCCCGGGCCGCATCGGCGAAAGCCGCTTCATCCTGGCGCAAGGCCGGGGCGAGATCCTGTAAAAGCTCCTGAAATTCCCGCTCAAAAGCCAGGCGCTGGGCGCCATCCAGCTCATCCAGCAGGCCGGGGGCGGAAATGCGCGGCAGGCCATGCAGCAGGCCCTTGGCGTCGATGGCGAAACTGCCGACAACGACTCCATTGAACAGCATGCGCTTGCGCGCCGCCAGCACGCCGCCCTTCAGCGGCACCACACGCTGGCCATCCACCGCCAGCCGCCCGGTGGGCACGGAGTCCACCACCGCCGGGCCATTGCCCGTGAACAACACCACATCCCCATCCTCAACCAGCAGGGTCTTGATGCCGGCTTCCTGGGCCAGGGCGGCCTGGGTGGAGAGATGGCGCCATTCGCCATGGGTGGGAATCACATAGCGGGGCCGCACCAGCTTATAGAGCTTGCGCAGCTCCTCACGCGCCGGATGGCCGGAGACATGCACGAACTCGTCCCCATCCACGATCACCTGCACGCCGCGCCGGGCGAGCTGATCCTGCACCGCGAAAATCGCGCGTTCATTACCGGGAATGGTGCGCGAGGAAAAAATCGCCTTGTCCCCGTCTCCCAGCACGGCATAACGATGCGTATCCGCCGCGATGCGCGCCATGGCCGAGCGCGGCTCCCCCTGGCTGCCGGTCACCAGAAGCAGCAGATGATCCTCCGGAATACCGCCGATTTCCTCCTCCGGCACGAAATCCGGCACATCCTGGAGATAACCGGCCTCCTGCGCGGCGGTGATGTAGTTGTTCAGGCTGCGCCCGACCAGCGCGATGTGCCGCCCGGCGATTTCCGCCGCCGCGATGATGCTGGCCACCCGCGCCACGTTGCTGGCAAAGCAGGTGATGGCCACGCGCCCGGTGAGATCCGGCAGGAAGGATTCGAAGCTTTTCTTCACATCGAGCTCGGAGCCGGAATGCCCTTCCACCATGGCGTTGGTGGAGTCCGAGACAATGGCCAGCACCCCCGCATCGCCCAGCGCGCGCAGCGCCGCCTCGTCCGACACCTCGCCGATCACCGGGGCCGCGTCGAATTTCCAGTCGCCGGTATGCAGCACGGTGCCGTGAGCCGTGGTGATGGCCAGGGCCTGGGCTTCCGGGGTGGAATGCGTCATGCGGATATAACGCAGCTTGAAGGGCCCCAGCTCGAAGGCGCCGCCGGGCGGGATAACATGCAGGGGCACCTCGCGCTGCAAACCCGTCTCCTGCAACTTGCGGCGGATGACGGCGGCGGCGAAGGGCGTGGCATAGACCGGGCAGCGCAATTGTGGCCAGAGCCGGGCGATGCCGCCAATATGATCCTCATGCGCATGGGTGATCACCAGCCCCAGCAGATCCTCGCGCTGCTGCGCGATGAAACCCGGATCCGGCAGGATGATCTCGGTCTCCGGCGTTTCCGGGCCAGAGAAGCCCATGCCGCAATCCACCGCCAGCCAGGCGCCGTCGCAGCCATAGAGGTTGAGATTCATCCCGATCTCGCCGGTGCCGCCGAGCGGCACGAAGATGAACCCGTCCTCCGCCTCATCCATCGGAGGGGCGGTCTTGCCTTTGCTATTAGCCACGAACCAGTCTGCTCCCGTGTACGCTCACTCTGTTTCCAGGAACCGCGCGCGGTCGCGCGGTAAGGCTGGGGGCTTATTGCGCAAGGAGAGAAGGCGCAACCCTTCCAGCGTCAGATCAGGGTCGATGGCGGTGAATTTGCTCGTTCCCTCCGCGAAAAGCGGGGCCAGCCCGCCCGTGGCGATGGCTTTCAGGCGAGCGCCGAACTCTCCCTCGATCCGCGCCAGCAACCCTTCGATGAGGCCGATATAGCCCCAGTAAATGCCCGACTGCATGGCGGGCACCGTGTCACGCCCGATAACCGCGTGCGGACGGCCGATGCCGATGCGCGGCAGCCGGGCGGCGGCCTGGTGCAGCGCCTCGATGGACAGGTTGATGCCCGGCGAAATAACCCCGCCGACATAGGCGCCGGCTTCATCCACCACGTCGAAGGTGGTGGCGGTGCCGAAATCCACCACCACCAGCGGGCCGTGATAATGCTGATGCGCCGCCAGCGCGTTCAACAGCCTGTCCGCCCCCACCCCCTCGGGATTATGCGTCTTGATGGCGAAGCCCCAGTCCAGCGGGGCACGGGCCACCAGCGGCTCGGCCTCGAACCATTCCCGGCACAGGCGCCGCAGATGATACAAGGCCGCGGGCACCACCGTGCCGATGACCGCATGGGAAATATCCCCCGTGGCGATGCCGGCACGGCGCAGCAGCGCCTCCAGCCAGACGCCATATTCATCCGAGGTGCGTTGCGTGGACGTGGCCAGGCGCCAGTTGCCGCGCCATTCCACACCGTCATGCACGGCAAATACGATGTTGGTATTGCCCGCATCGATGACCAGAAGCATGCTTCCCTCCCCGCTATGAGCCCCTTGCCAGCAAGACTTCGCCGGTATTGATGGTTTCGATACGATCTTCACATTGCAACAGCAATTCGCCGCTGGCCGAGAGCCCGGCGAAGCGCCCCGAACGGCGCTGCCCGGCATAGGCGATGTCCATCTGCGTGCCCGGGGGATGGGCCCTGGCCAGCCAGGCGGCGAGAATCTCCGAGGCCGGCGCCTCCAGCCAGCCTTCCAGCCGGACGAGGATGGCCCTGGCGGCGGTCTCGGGGGCGATGTCCAACCCTTGCGCCGCCAGCGCGGCGGTCCGGCGGCCGGGAATATCCGGCGCGGCCTTCAGATTGACGCCGATCCCGACGCAGAGCCAGTCCAGCCGCTCACCATCGGGCGCCGCGTCGATGAGGAGCCCCGCCAGCTTGGCCCCGCCGCACAAGACATCGTTGGGCCATTTCAGAGACAGGGAACGAGCCCCCAGCCCTTTCAGCGCCTCCGCCACGGCGATGCCGCAGAGCAGGGAAAACAGCCCCGCCCGCGCCGGCGGCTGGGCCGGGCGGAGCAGAATGGATAGGTTCAGGTTCCCCTCCGGCGCGCTCCAGGCCCGCCCGCGCGAGCCACGCCCGGCCGTCTGCCGGTGCGCCAGTACCGCGAGGCCAGCGGGCTCGCCCGCCTTGGCCCGGCGCACCACTTCATCCGACGTGGATCCCAGCTCCGCATGGGCCTCCAGACGCCAGGAGATCACCCCATCAAGGCTTTCGCGGCCGCGCCCGCCACCGCCATCAACGGACCGGGGATGACGACGAAGAACATGGTGATCACCGCGCCCACGGCCATCACGAACCCGGCGCCGGCGGAGGTCTTGTCGAATTGCGGCTGACCCTGGTCGAAATACATCACCTTGATCACGCGCAGATAGTAGAAAGCGCTGATGACGCTGGCGATGATACCGATGATGGTCAGCGTGTCATAGCCATGATTGAACGCGGTGGCGAAGACGTAAAGCTTGGCGAAGAAGCCCGCCAGCGGCGGAATGCCCGCCATGGACCACATGAACAGCGCGAAGGCGAAGGCATAGGCTGGATGCTCACCCGAGAGCCCGGCGAGATCCTCTATCCGCTCGACCGCCTGGCCGTTGCGGCGCATCGCCACCACGCACGCGAAAGCGCCAAAGGACATCACCACGTACAGCGCTATATAAACCAGCGTGGCCTGCACCCCCGCCACCGTGCCGGTGGCCAGCCCCATCAGGGCGAACCCCATATGGCTGACGGAGGAATAAGCCAGCAGACGCTTGATGTTGGACTGGCCGATGGCGGCGAGAGCGCCGATCACCATCGACAGCACCGCGAGAATCTGGATGAGGGACTGCCACTCATCGACGAGATGACCGAACGGCCCTTCCATCACCGAGAGAAACAGGGCCATGGCCGCGGCCTTGGGCGCCGTGGCGAACAGCGCCGTGACGGAGCTGGGCGCCCCCTCATACACATCCGGCGCCCACATATGGAAAGGCGCGGCGGAAATCTTGAAGGCCAGCCCCACCAGCACGAACACCAACCCGACAATGGTGCCATAATCGGCCCCATGCCGGAAAACCTCGGCCAGCGTGGCGAAATTGGTGGTGCCCGCGAAGCCGTAAACCAGCGAGATGCCGTAAACCAGCAAGCCCGAGGCCAGGGCGCCGAGGACGAAATATTTCAACCCCGCCTCGGTGGAGCGCAAGCTGTCGCGCGCCAGGGCGGCGGAAATATACAAGGCCAGGGATTGCAGCTCGAACCCGACATAAAGGGTCATCATGTCGGCGGCGGAGATCATGACGATCATGCCGAGCACCGCGAACAGCACCAGGATCGGATACTCGAACCGGGCGATCTTCTCGCGCTTATTGTAATCGACCGAGAGAATGAGCGCCGCGATGGCGCCGAGATAGACCAGAATATCCGCATAGCGGGTGAACAGGCTGGTCTTGAGCAGCCCGCCGAACAGCACCGCGTCGGGTGCTAGCCAGGTCAGCACCGCGGCGATGATCATCAGCACCACGGCGCCGAAGGTCACCGCGGAGGTGGCGTCGGTTTTCTTGGCCAGCACGCCGCCGAGCAGCAGCACCATGCCGCCAACCCCCAAAAACAGGGCCGGAAGAAGAGAATATGTTTCGGTCATTTCGCGCTCACCATGGCCAGGGCCATATGCGGGTTAAGGGCAGCGACATGCGCCTGCACCAGGGCGGAGATCGGCGCGTCGAACGCATGGGTGAAGCTGGAGGGATAGACGCCCAGCCACATCACCAGCACCGCGAGCGGCACCAGCATGGCATATTCACGGCCCGTGAGATCCTTGAGCTTGGCCAGATCCGGACGGGCATATTTCTCGAACAGCACCGCGCGGACCAGCACCAGCGAATAGGTGACGCCCAGCACCATGCCCGCGCCGCCCAGCAGCGAGACCCAGAAATTCACCTTCAACGCGCCGACGATGACGAGGATTTCACCGATGAAGCCGGACGTGCCGGGCAGGCCCATATTGGCCAGCGTGAAGAACATCAGCGCCGCGGCGAAAACCGGCATGTTCACCGCCAGGCTGCCGAGATTGCGCAAAGTGAGCGTCTCGCCGCGCGCGGTGACGATGCCCGCGCAAATGAACAGCCCCGCGATGACCAGCCCATGGCTGAGCATCTGGAACAAGGCCCCCTCGATCCCTTCCACCGTGAAGGTGAACAGGCCGATGACGATGACCCCCATATGCGCGACCGAGGAATAGGCGATCATGCGCTTCATGTCCGTCTGCGCCAGGGCGACATAGGAGATATAGATCACCGCCACCACGCCGAGCACGAACATCAGCGGCTCGAACATGGCCGAGGCGTTGGGCAGCATGGGGATGGCGAAACGTAGGAAACCATAAGCCCCCATTTTGGAGAGCACGGCGGCCAGCATGATTGTGCCGGGCACCGGGGCCTCGCCATAGGCATCCGGCAGCCAGGTATGCAGCGGCCACACCGCCGCCTTGACACCGAAGGCCGCCAGGAAAGCCAGGAACAGCCAGGTCTGCGCGGAGGCCGGAATATGGGCATGAGCCATCACCGCCATGTCCGTGGTGCCGAGATGGCGCCAGATCCAGACCACGGCCAGCAGCATGAAGAGCGAGCCGGCCAGGGTGAAGACGAAGAACTTCACCGCCGCATAGACGCGCCTCTCGCCACCCCAGACACCGATGATCAGATACATCGGCAGCAGCACGGCCTCGAAGAAAATATAGAACAGCACGAAATCCGTGGCGGCGAACATGCCGACCGTCATCGTCTCCAGCAGCAGCATGGCGGCGAAGAAGGAGCGCGCGCGGGTCTTGATGCCGTTACCGGCGAGGATGGCGATGGGGGTGAGCGCCAGGGTCAGCAGGATGAGGAACAGGCTGATGCCATCGACACCCATGCGGTATTCGACATTGATCCCGGCGAGCCAGGGCATCTCCTCGACGAACTGATACCCCGCGATGGCGGGGTTGAATTGCGTCCAGACATAAATCCCCAGAAGCAGCACCACCATGGAGAAGATGAAGGCGATGCAACGGGCCTTGCCGGCCGCCTTCTCGTCGTCCCCGCTCAGCGTGGCAACCAGGAAGGCGCCCAGCAGCGGCAGATAAGTGATGAGCGAGAGGATGGGAAAACCGAGCTGGTTCATGATCACCGCACCCAGATGAAGAGGCTGACAAAGACCAACAGGCCGATCAGCATGATGAAGGCATAGAGCGCGATGGAGCCGGTTTGCAGCTTCACGGCCTGCGCCGAGGCATCGGAGGTCAGGGCGGCGAGGCCGTTGGGCACGCCGTCGATCACCTGCTCATCGCCAAAGCGCCAGGCAAAGCGCGCGAGCTTGAGCGAGGGCCGCACCAGCAGCGCGTCGTACAGCTCGTCGAAATACCATTTATTGAGCAGGAATTTATAAAACGGCGAAAAGCTCTGCGCGAGCCGCCCGGGCAGGGAGGGCGCCAGCAGATAGAACAAGGCCGCCACCAATATGCCGAAAATGGCCAGGGCCAGCGGCGCCAGCTTGGTCCAGCCGACGATGCTGTCCATGCTGAACATCGGGGAATTGGCCGCGACATTGATGGAATTGCCCCAGAAAGCCTGGAACTGCCCGCCGATGAAGTAGGGCTTGAGCACCATGCCGCTGCCGAAGGCGCCGACACCCAGAATCAGAAGCGGCAGCAGCATCACCGCCGGGCTTTCATGCACATGCTCCTGCACATGCTTGGGCGCGCGCGATTTGCCCGTGAACACCAGGAAGAACAGGCGGGCCGTGTAGAACGCCGTGAGCCCGGCCGCCAGCGTGCCGCAAACCCAGCCATAGGTCGCCATCGGCGTATGCGCGGCCAGCGCCGCGTCCAAAATCGCGTCCTTGGAATAATAGCCGGAGAAAGGCGGAATGGCGATCAGCGCCAGGGAGCCGATCAGCATCATCGCGCAGGTCAAGGGCAGCTTGCCCGCCAGCCCGCCCATCAGGCGAATGTCCTGCTCGTCGGACATCGCATGGATCACGGAGCCGGCGGAGAGGAAGAGCAGCGCCTTGAACAAGGCATGGTTGATGAGATGGAACATCGCCACCGGATAGGCGCCGACCCCGGCCGCCAGGAACATATAGCCGAGCTGGGAACAGGTGGAATAGGCGATGACGCGCTTGATGTCGTTCTGCACGCAGCCGATGGTGGCCGCGAAGAAGGCCGTGCTGGCGCCGATGAAGGTGATGAAGTTCATCACATCGGGCGCCATGTTGATGAGCGGCGACATGCGCACGATCATGAACACGCCCGCCGCGACCATGGTGGCGGCATGGATGAGGGCGGAGATCGGCGTCGGGCCCTCCATCGCGTCGGCCAGCCAGGTATGCAGCACGATCTGCGCGGATTTGCCCATGGCGCCGATGAACAGCAGCAGGGCGATTATCTCCAGCACCGGGAATTGCGTGCCAAACAACATGTAATGCTGGCTGGCATGAGAGCCGACGGCGGCGAAGATCACGTCGAACTGGATGGAGCCGAAGGTGAAATAGGTGAGCGCGATGCCCACGGCGAAGGCGAGGTCGCCCACGCGGTTGACGATGAAGGCCTTGATGGCGGCATCGTTGGCGGCCTTGCGGTCATACCAGTAATTGATCAGCAGGTAGGAGACGAGCCCCACCCCTTCCCAGCCGAAGAAGAGCTGAAGCAGATTGTTCGCCGTCACCAGCATCAGCATCGCGAAGGTGAACAGCGAGATATAGGACATGAAACGCTGCGGCGTCTTGTCATGCGCCATGTAGCCCACGGAATAGACATGGATGAGCATGGACACCACGCTGACCATGACCACCATGACCAGGCTGAGCTGGTCCTGACGCAGGGTCCAGTTGGGCGTGAAGCCGCCAACCTGGATCCAGTGGGCGAGATAAAGCGGCGGCTGCACCCCGGCGCGGTAAGCGGCGATGGCGGCGGCGGCGGAGATGAGCATGAACAATATGCTCGCCGCGATGGCGAGCTGCTTGCCCAGGGCGGGCCGGGCGATACCCGCGAGGATGGAGCCGACAAGCGGCGCGAAAACGGCAATCAAGGTGAACATGTTCAGCCCTTCATCAGCGTCACGTCCTCGACCTCGATCGAGCCGCGATTGCGGAAATAAATGACCAGGATGGCAAGACCAATCGCCGATTCAGCGGCGGCGACGGTGAGGACGAACATGGTGAAGACCTGCCCCACCATGTCGTGCAGCGCCCCCGAAAAGGCGACGAAATTGAGGTTGGCGGCGAGCAGGATCAGCTCGATCGACATCATGATGACGATGATGTTTTTCCGGTTCATGAAGATCCCGAAAATGCCGATCACCAGCAACATCGCCGAGACGACGAGGTAATGAGAAAGCGGGATGAGCATCACAGCGTCTCCTTTTCCGGCTGCTTGGCCGGCAGGGAAGCTCCCTCGCCCAGCTTCGCGGGCACCAGCGCCAATGTCTGGGCCGGTGTGCGGGCATGCTGGGCGGCCAGATTCTGGTGCAGCGAGCGCTGACGGTCGCGGTGGGTGAGCACGATGGCGCCGATCATCGCCACCAGCAGCACCACCCCGGAAAGCTGGAAGAGCGGCAGGTAGGAAGTGTAGATGAGCTGGCCGAGCGCCACGCTGTTGGTGACATTGTCGGGCGTGGGGAACAGCCTGTCGGCGCTGCCCGCCGGGGCGATGGCCCAGTTGCCCGCGATGAAGGCCAGCTCGACGAACATGATGAACGCCACCAGCGCGCCCACCGGGGCGTAACGCTGGAAGCCCTCATGCAGGGCGGTGAAATCCACATCCAGCATCATCACCACGAACAGGAACAGCACCGCGACGGCGCCGACATAGACGATGGCGAGAATGAAGGCCAGGAACTCCGCTCCGGCGAGCAGGAACAGCACCGCCGCGTTCACGAAACCGAGTATGAGAAACAACACCGCATGCACGGGGTTACGGCTCGTCACCACCATCACCGCCGAAGCCAGCAGGATGAAGGAGAAGAGATAGAAAGCGATATTTGCGATCATGTCTGCGGCCCCTTACCGGTACGGCGCGTCCAGCTCTAGCCGCTTGGCGAGTTCGGGCTCCCAACGGTCGCCGTTATCCAAGAGCTTGGCCTTGTTATACATCAGCTCCTCGCGCGTCTCCGCCGCGAATTCGAAATTCGGTCCCTCGACGATGGCATCCACCGGGCAGGCCTCCTCGCACAGCGCGCAATAAATGCACTTTGTCATATCGATGTCGTAACGCGTGGTGCGGCGCGAGCCATCCTCGCGCGGTTCGGCCTCGATGGTGATGGCCTGGGCCGGGCACACCGCCTCGCACAGCTTGCAGGCGATGCAGCGCTCCTCGCCATTGGGGTAGCGGCGCAGCGCGTGCTCCCCCTTGAAGCGCGCCGAGGTGGGGTTCTTCTCGAACGGGTAATTGATCGTCGCCTTGGGCCGGAAGAAATAACGCAAGGTGATACCGAGGCCGCAAAGGATTTCCCAAAGCACCAGCCCCCATGTCCAGCGGAGGACCTTGTTCATGATTCTGCTCCCTTACGCATGCGGCAGCCATCCGAGATATTCCATCACGCCCGCGACCGCGACGAGATAGACCAGAGAGATCGGCAAAAAGACCTTCCAGCCCAGCGCCATCAACTGATCGTACCGCAGGCGCGGCAGCGTGGCGCGCACCCAGACGAACACGAACAGGCAGATGAGCACCTTGATGAGGAACCAGAGCACCCCCGAGGGCAGGAACGGCACCGGCGAGAGCCAGCCGCCCAGGAAGAGCGTGGTGGTCATGCCGCTGATCAGGATCATGTTGGCGTATTCGCCCAGGAAGAACAGCGCGAAGGACATGGCGCTGTATTCGACGAAAAAGCCGGCGACGATTTCCGATTCACCCTCCGCCAGGTCGAACGGGGCGCGGTTGGTTTCCGCGAGACCGGAGATGAAGAAGATGATGAAAAGCGGAAACAGCGGCACCGCGAACCAGAGATGACGCTGGGCGTTGACGATCTCGTTCAGGTTCAGCGTGCCCGCCAGGATCAGCACCGTCACCATCACGAAGCCCATGGAGACTTCGTAGGAGACCATCTGCGCCGCGGAGCGCAGCGCGCCGAGAAAGGCATATTTGGAATTGGACGCCCACCCCGCGATGATGACGCCATAGACGCCCAGCGAGGAGATGGCGAAGAGATACAGTACGCCGACATTGATGTTGGCGATGCCCCAGCCATTATTCACCGGAATCACCGCCCAGGCGATGATGGCGAGGCCAAAGGTGATCATCGGCGCGAGAATAAACAAAACCTTGTCGGCCCCGGTGGGGATGACGGTTTCCTTCATCAGCATCTTCAGCGCGTCGGCGAAGGGCTGCCAGAGACCGAACGGGCCGATCACGTTAGGCCCCTTGCGGAGCTGGATGGCGCCCATCACCTTGCGCTCGAAATAGGTCAGATAGGCGACGCCGATCAGCAACGGCACGACCAACGCCAGGGTCTTGAGGATCGAGAGGATCAAGATCCCGGTATAGCTATCCCAGAACGGGCTCATCATTCCGCGGCCTCCGCGAGGGCAGGATTATGGGCGGCAACACAGGCGGCCATGGTCGGGCTGGAGCGGCTGATCACGTCCGTCTGGTAATAATTCGCCAGCAACGCGCCGAACACCGTGTCGGACAACGCGCCATAGCTGGCGGGGGCGGCGGTGTCGGTACCGGCGAAGCGGTGAAACTCCTCCGCGAAAACCGGATAGCGCGCCTTCATATGCGCCCGCAGCTGCTCAAGATCGTCATAAGGCAGCGCATGGCCGAGATAGGCGGAGATCGCGCGCAGGATCCGCCAATCCTCCCGCGCGTCGCCCGGCGGCTTCACCGCGATATAGGCCTGTTGCACCCGGCCCTCGGTATTCACATAGGTGCCGTCCTTCTCGGTATAAGCGGCACCGGGCAGGATCACATCGGCGCGGGCGGCCCCCGCATCGCCATGATGGCCCTGATAGATCACGAAGGTCTGGGAGGGAATGCCGCGCACCGCCTCGTGATCCGCGCCGAGCAGCCAGAGCAGGTCCGCGGCACCGCCCAGCATCGCCTGGGCACTGAGCCCGCCCTGGCCCGGCAGGATGCCAAGATCCAGCGCGCCAACGCGCGAGGCCGCGTGCTGCAACACGTTGAAGCCATGCCAGTCCGGGGTGAGCATGCCGGCCTGAACCGCCAGCTTCCACGCGGCTTCGTGGATGGCCGCGCCATCCGGCCGCGCCAGCGCCCCAGCCCCCAGAATGAGCATCGGCTTGGCGGCGCTCTTGAGAATTTCGGCGAAGGGATGGGCACCATCCAGAAGCGCCCGCAACGCCCCGGGCCCCTCCCCCACATGCTCGTATCGATAGGTGAGATCAGCGGCCGCGCCGATCACGCCGATCTGGAACTTGCCCGCCAGCCAGCGCTTGCGGATGCGCGCGTTCAGGACCGGCGCCTCATGACGCGGATTGGCGCCGATGATCAGCAGCGCGTCGGCCTCCTCGATGCCGGCGATACCGGTATTGAAGCTGTAAAAAGCACGCTTGGAAACATCGTAGGCGGAGCCGTCGATCCGGCAATCGATATTCTTCGAGCCCTGCCCCGCCAGGAACTCCTTCAGCGCCAGCATGGATTCCGCGTCGGCCAGGTCGCCGACCAGCCCGCCGATCTTCGCGGGCGCGGTCGCCTTGACCTTGGCGGCGATGGCGGCGAAGGCTTCTTCCCAGCTCGCGGCGCGCAATTTGCCGTTCTCGCGGATCCAGGGGCGATCCAGGCGGCGGCGCTTGAGCCCATCCACCGAGAAGCGGGATTTATCGCCCAGCCATTCCTCGTTCACCTCGTCATTGATGCGCGGCAGAATGCGCAGCACCTCGGCGCCGCGCGCATCCACGCGGATATTGGCGCCCAGCGCGTCCAGCACGTCGATGCTGTCTGTCTTGCGCAGCTCCCAGGGGCGGGCGGTGAAGGCGTAGGGCTTGGAGGTAAGCGCCCCAACCGGGCAAAGATCGATGATATTGCCGGAAAGTTCGGAAGTCAGCGCCTTTTCGACATAGGTGCTGATCTTGGTGTTTTCACCCCGGAAGGTGCCACCGATTTCCGCCGTGCCCGCCACCTCGGTGGTAAAACGCACACAGCGCGTGCAGTGGATACAGCGCGTCATGGTGGTTTTCACCAGCGGGCCCCAATCGGGCTGGGCCACGCTGCGCTTGCCTTCCTCGTAACGCGAATGATCGCGCCCATAGGACACCGCCTCGTCCTGCAAGTCGCACTCGCCGCCCTGGTCGCAGATCGGGCAATCCAGCGGGTGGTTGATGAGCAGGAACTCCATCACCCCGCGCCGGCCCTTGCGGACCATCTCGGTGTCGGTGTGCACCACCATGCCATCGGCCACCGGCTGACCGCAGGAGGCCACGGGCTTGGGTGGCATCTTCTCGATCTCGACCAGGCACATGCGGCAATTGCCGGCGATGGAAAGACGCTCATGATAGCAGAAGCGGGGAATTTCAACGCCCGCCGCCTCGGCTGCCTGGATCACGGTCGAACCGTTCGGAACCTCGACCTCGATGCCATCAATGGTGAGTTTTGCCATGGCTTACTCCGCCGCCTGCGCCTGAGCGGGCGGTTGATAATCGATTGCCCGCGCCTCGACCTCCGGCCGGAAGGCGCGCATCATGCCCTGAATCGGCCAGGAAGACGCCTCGCCGAAAGCACAGATCGTGTGGCCGGCCACCTGGGTGGTCACCTGCTCCAGCAGATGAATATCCGCCAGCGTGGCCTTGTTCCGCACGATGCGGTCCATCTGACGCATCATCCAGCCCGTGCCCTCACGGCAGGGCGTGCACTGACCGCAGCTCTCATGCTTGAAGAATTTCGAAAGCCGCCAGATGGCCTTCACCACGTCCACGGATTTGTCCATGACGATGATGGCGCCGGAACCCATGCCGGATTTCACCGCCGCCAGGCTGTCGAAATCCATCAATTGCACATCGGCCATGGCCTTGTTCAGCACCGGCATGGAAGCGCCGCCGGGAATGATGGCCTGGAGATTGTCCCAGCCGCCGCGCACCCCGCCCGCATGCTTCTCGATGATGTCCTTCAGCGGCGTGCCGAGCTCTTCCTCGACATTGCAGGGATTATTCACATGGCCGGAGATGCAGAAGATCTTGGTGCCGGCGTTTTTCGGCCGGCCAAGCCCCGCGAACCAGGCGCCGCCACGGCGCATGATGGTCGGCACGCCCGCGATGGTCTCGACATTGTTCACCGTGGTCGGGCAGCCATAAAGCCCCATCGCCGCGGGGAAAGGCGGCTTCATGCGCGGCATGCCCTTCTTGCCTTCGAGGCTTTCCAGCATCGCCGATTCCTCGCCGCAAATATACGCGCCAGCGCCACGTTGCAGCACGAGGTCAAAATCCCACCCCGAACCCGCCGCATTCTTGCCAATCAAACCCGCTTCATAGGCTTCGTCGATGGCGAACTGGAGGCGCTGGGCTTCGTTGTAATACTCACCGCGAATATAGATGAAGGCCTTGTTGGCCCCCATGGCGAAGGCGGCGATCAGCGCGCCCTCGATCAGCTTGTGCGGCTCGTTGCGGATGATGTCGCGGTCCTTGCAGGTGCCGGGCTCGGATTCATCGGCATTGATGACGACATAAGACGGGCGGCCATCGCTCTGCTTGGGCATGAAGGACCATTTCATGCCGGTGGGAAAACCCGCCCCTCCGCGCCCGCGCATGCCGGATGTCTTCATCTCATCCACCAGCGCATCGCGCCCCTTGGCGATGATGGCGGCGGTATTGTCCCAATCTCCGCGCGCGCGCGCGCCCGCCAGCTTCCAATCCTGCTGGCCGTAGAGATTTTGATAGATGCGGTCTGAATCCTTCAGCATATGCTCACTCCGAGGAACCAGGGGCTGAGATCCCAGGGGCTGAGATCAAGGTGGTCTGGCCAGGGGCCGGCGCGGAGGATTTGCGCCCGCCCAGCGAACCCGCTGGCGGCAAGGGCTTGCCCGCCTTCAAATCCGCGATCAGCGCTTCCGTGCGCGCCGCGTCCATATCCTCGAAATAATCGTCGTTCACCTGTAGGATCGGCGCGTTCACACAGGCGCCGAGACACTCGACCTCCTTCAGGGTGAAGAGCCCATCCTCGCTGGTTTCGCCGAATGCCTGAATGCCGGTGGCCTTCTTGCAGGCGGCGACCACATCGTCGGAACCGCGCAACCAGCACGGCGTCGTGGTGCAGACCTGGAGATGATATTTGCCAACCGGCTCCAGATTGAACATCGAATAGAAGGTCGCCACCTCATAAACGCGGATGGGCGCCACGCCGAGAATTTCGGCCACCTTGTCCATGGCCGCGCGGGGCAGCCAGGCGGCGCCGGACTGCGCCCCCATCTGCCGCTGCGCCAGATCCAGCAGCGTTTTCACCGCGCTCATCTGGCGGCCCTCGGGATATTTCTTGATCGCCTTTTCCACCAACTTCATGTTGGCTTCGGTAAAGGCGAAGCTGGTCGGTTCTGCTTGTGTACTGCTCACCGGTCGATCTCACCAAAAACAATATCGAGCGACCCGAGGATCGCCACCATGTCGGCCAGCATATGGCCCTTGCAGAGCTTTTCCGTCGCCTGCAAATGCGAGAAACCAGTCGCCCGGATCTTGCAACGATAGGGACGGTTGGTGCCATCCGCTTGCAGATAGACCGCGAATTCACCCTTCGGCGCTTCCACGGCGGTGTAGGTCGCGCCGGCGGGAACGTGATAGCCCTCGGTATAAAGCTTGAAATGATGGATCAAGGCTTCCATCGAATGCTTCATCTCCGCGCGCTTGGGCGGGGTGATCTTGCGGTCCTGCACCTTGACCGGCCCTGGTTTGATTTTCGCCAGGGCCTGCTTCACGATTTTCACACTCTCGCGCATCTCGGCCATGCGCACGAGATAGCGGTCGTAGGAATCGCCATGCTTGCCGACGGGGACATCGAATTCCACCTCGGCATATTTATCGTAAGGCTGGGCACGGCGCAGATCCCACGCCACCCCCGAGCCACGCAGGGACGGGCCGGAAAATCCCCAGGCCAGCGCATCGTCCGCCGAAATCACGCCGATATCGACAAGACGCTGCTTGAAGATGCGGTTGCCGTTGAGCAACGCTTCCATCTCATCGATAAATTTCGGAAACTCATTGGCCCAGGCGGCAATATCCTGTTCCAGCCCCGCGGGCAGATCCTTCGCCACACCACCGGGACGGAAATAATTGGAGTGGAATCGCGCGCCGGATGCCCTCTCATAAAATTCGAGGAGCTTTTCACGCTCCTCGTACATCCACAGGCTGGGAGAGATCGCGCCGCAATCCAGCGCGAAATGCCCGACATTGAGAAGATGGTTCAGCACACGGGTGATTTCCGCGAAGATCACGCGAATCCATTGCGCGCGTTCGGGTGCTTCCACGCCCAGCAGCTTCTCCGTGGCGAGCGCGAACGCATGCTCGCAGCCCATCGGCGAGACATAATCCAGACGGTCGAAATACGGCACCGCCTGCATGTAGCTCTTATATTCGATCAGCTTTTCGGTGCCGCGGTGCAACAGCCCGACATGCGGGTCGCAACGCTCGATCACCTCGCCATCCATTTCCAGAATCAGGCGCAGCACGCCATGCGCGGAAGGATGCTGCGGGCCGAAATTGATGGTGTGGCTGTCGACCTCGAAGGTTCGGGTGTTCGGTACGGTCTCGCTCATGACCGGCTCCTGTTCACTTTCTCATCGCCGGGCAAAAGGGTCATGCCCTCCCACGGCGAAAGGAAATCGAAATTCCTGAATTCCTGCGTAAGTTTCACCTTGTCGTAAACGACAGATTTGCGGTCTTCGTCATAATGCACCTCGACATAACCGGTCAGCGGAAAATCCTTGCGCAAAGGATGCCCCTCGAACCCATAATCGGTGAGAATACGACGATGATCCTCCAACCCGGCGAAACTGACGCCGAGCAGATCCCAAACTTCCCGCTCCCACCAGGCGGCGGCGGGCCAGAGATCGCTGACCGAATCGACGGCGCCGTCCTCATCGGTGCTGAAAATCACGCGCACGCGCTGATTCCGGGTGACGGACAACAGATTATAGACCAGCTCGAATCGCGCGGCGCGCTCGGGATAATCGACACCGCACACATCCATCATCTGCTGAAAGGCGAAATCGTCGCGCAGTGTTTTCAACAGCGCATGGGCCTTGGCCCGCTCGCTCAGAAGCACCACCTCGCCAAGCTCGCGCTTGGCCTCGACCACACCCGGCAGCGTCTTCAGCGCCTCCAGCACCTCATCGACCGGCCGCACCGGCTGGCCTTCCTGGATTTCGGTTTCCTCAGCCACGCAACACCGTCCCCGTCCGCCGGATTTTCTTCTGCAATTGCATGATGCCGTACACCAGCGCCTCGGCCGTGGGCGGGCAGCCCGGCACATATACATCCACCGGCACGATGCGGTCGCAGCCGCGCACGACGGAATAGGAATAATGATAATAGCCGCCGCCATTGGCGCAGCTGCCCATGGAAATCACCCAGCGCGGCTCGGGCATCTGGTCATAGACCTTGCGCATCGCCGGCGCCATTTTATTGGTCAGCGTGCCGGCCACGATCATCACATCCGACTGGCGGGGCGAAGAACGCGGGATAATGCCGAATCGGTCCAGATCGTATTTGGGCATATAAGCGTGGATCATCTCCACCGCGCAGCAGGCCAGGCCGAATGTCATCGGCCAAAGACTGCCGGTGCGGGCCCAGTTCACCACCTTATCTATATTGGCGACGATGAACCCCTTGCCGGCAAGCTCTCCGGTGATCCCCTTGATCACCGCGTCCTGCTCCGCTCCGGGAGGCAGATGCTCCCTGTTCCAGGCAACGTCAGCGCTGTTTGCGGCCGTGGTCATGCCCTTACTCCCAATCCAAAGCGCCCTTGTTCCACTCGTAAATAAAGCCGACCGTCAACACACCGAGAAACCCCATCATCGACCAGAAGCCGACCAGGCCGATACGCCCGAGCGACACGGCCCAAGGAAACAGGAACGCGACTTCGACATCGAAAATAATGAAAAGAATTGCCACCAGGTAAAAGCGCACATCAAAACGGCGGCGAGCATCGCCAAACGCCTCGAAACCGCATTCATATGCCGAGAGCTTGTCCGGGTAAGGCTTCTGTCTGGCGGCGATCAGCGAGCCGAACACAAAGGCGAGGCCCAGTATGGCGGCGAGAGCGAGAAAAATAAGAATCGGGAAGTACTGCGCCAGGTTCAGCTGCACTCGCTCATCTCCTTGATCGCGCCGGGAAGGCTGAAACGCCAATCCCACATGAAATTGTTATCCGCCGTGTCGCACCGCAACAGGTTGCGGTCAAGCCCGCTCCAAAAAGGGCAGCCATGCTGCTTCATGGCATGGCGGAAAAATATTTTTCCACGCCCACCGATGAATAGCTATTCTATTTTGGGGAAAAAAGGAATGGCGCGAGTGACGGGGCTCGAACCCGCGACCTCCGGCGTGACAGGCCGGCGCTCTAACCAACTGAGCTACACCCGCGCAAGGGTGGGCGCCGTGTACTTGGCATTGAAAGGCGCGTCAAGCACAGGCCGGGGCGTTTATCGAAGAAATTGTGGATGTTTCGAATGGGCGGTGACGGTTTCGAACCGCCGACCCTCTCGGTGTAAACGAGACGCTCTACCGCTGAGCTAACCGCCCAAAAAAAGAAAATGGACGGCAACGCCGCCCATTTTCAGCAATCAGATAACTTAGTTAACGGCGTCCTTCAACGTCTTGCCCGGCTTGAACCGGACAGAGGTGGACGCGGGAATATCGATCTCTTCGCCCGTGCGGGGGTTGCGGCCCTTGGAGGCCTCACGCTCGGCGGTGGCGAAGGTGCCGAAGCCGACCAGACGGACCTCTTCCTTCTTCTTCAGCGTCTTCTCGATCGCGCCGAACACGGCATCCACCACCTCGGCGGCCTTGGCCTTGGAAAGGTCGGCATCCTCCGCCACGGCGGCGATCAGATCATTTTTGTTCACGGGCAAAACTCCCTGTTATCGGGTTGAGTGTGACAGGCTTGTCCGCAAACCTAGCGGGCAGACCACAAAAAAAGGTGGCGCGCGGTCATAACCAAACTGCGCGCCACCCGTCAAACGTGTCCCGGCTCCTAATGCGGCAAGGAAGCGGGGACTCCTCCCTCCGGCGCCTTGGCCAGCTCCTCGGGCGCATCGTCCCACTGGATCGGTTCCGGGGCGCGCACCAGCGCGCGGCTGATCACCTCATCCACGTGACTGACGGGGATAATGGTCAGGCCTTTCTTCACATTCGCAGGAATTTCAATGAGATCCTTCTCATTGTCCTTGGGAATGAAGACCGTGGTGATGCCCGCGCGCAAGGCCGCCAGCAGCTTCTCCTTCAAGCCGCCAATCGGCAATACCCGCCCGCGCAACGTGATTTCGCCGGTCATGGCAATATCCTTACGGATTGGTATGCCGGTAATGGCGGAGACGATGGAGGTGGCCATGGCGATGCCGGCCGAGGGGCCATCCTTCGGAGTCGCGCCCTCGGGCACGTGCACATGGATGTCGCGCTTGTCGAAGAAAGGTGGCTTGATGCCAAATTGCGTGGCCCGCGAGCGGATATAGGAATAAGCCGCCGCCACGCTCTCCTGCATCACATCGCCCAGCTTGCCGGTCTGCTTGATGACGCCCTTGCCGGGCAGCAGCACGCTCTCGATGGTGAGAATCTCGCCGCCAACCTCGGTCCAGGCCAGGCCGGTGACCACACCCACCATGTCCTCGGCCTCGGTCTCGCCATAGCGGAATTTCGGCACGCCCGCGAATTTTTGCAGGTTCTTCTTGGTGATCGCCACTTTCTTGGCCTTGCCGGTGACAATCTCCTTCACCGCCTTGCGGGCCAGGGTCGCGATCTCGCGCTCCAGGTTACGCACGCCGGCCTCGCGGGTATAGGTCCGCGCCAGTTCCAGCAACGCATCGTCGGCGACGGACCATTCCTCCTTCTTCAACCCATGCGCCTCGGATTGCTTGGGCAGCAGATGGCGCTTGGCAATCTCCACCTTCTCATCCTCGGTATAGCCGGGGATGCGGATGATCTCCATGCGGTCCAGCAGCGGCTGGGGCATGCGCAGGCTGTTGGCGGTGGTCACGAACATCACATCCGAAAGATCGTAATCCACTTCCAGATAATGGTCCGCGAAGGTTGCGTTCTGCTCGGGGTCCAGCACTTCCAAAAGCGCGGAGGCCGGATCGCCCCGCCAATCGGCACCCAGCTTGTCGATCTCATCCAGCAGGAAAAGCGGGTTGGAGGTCTTGGCCTTCTTCATGCCCTGGATGATCTTGCCGGGCATGGAGCCGATATAGGTGCGCCGGTGGCCGCGAATCTCCGCCTCGTCGCGCACCCCACCCAGGGACATGCGCACGAATTGCCGCCCCGTCGCCTTGGCGATGGACTTGCCGAGCGAAGTCTTGCCCACGCCGGGCGGGCCGACCAGGCAGAGAATCGGCCCCTTCACCTTCGGGCTGCGGGCCTGCACCGCCAGATATTCGACGATACGCTCCTTGATCTTCTCCAGGCCGAAATGGTCGGTATCGAGGATTTTTTCCGCCTCGACCACATCGTTCTTGACCTTGCTGCGCTTCTTCCAGGGAATGCCGACAACCCAGTCCAGATAATTGCGGACAACGGTCGCCTCGGCGCTCATCGGGCTCATGGAGCGCAGCTTCTTCAGCTCCGCCACGGCCTTCTCGCGCGCCTCCTTGGACAGCTTGGTGGCCTTGATCTTTTCCTCAAGCTCGGCGGTTTCGTCCTTGCCGTCCTCGCCCTCGCCCAGCTCCTTCTGAATCGCCTTCAATTGCTCATTGAGGTAATATTCGCGCTGGGTTTTCTCCATCTGGCGCTTGACCCGGTTGCGGATCTTTTTCTCGACCTGCAACACGCCGATCTCGGCTTCCATATGGTTGAACACGCGCTCCAGCCGTTCGGCCGTGCCATCCAACTCCAGCAATTCCTGGCGTTCGGAAATCTTCAGCCCCAGATGGCTCGCCACGGTATCGGCCAGCTTGGAGGGGCTCTCGATCTGGTTGACCGAAACCAGCACCTCCGGCGCGATTTTCTTGTTGAGCTTGATATATTGCTCGAACTGCGCGACCACGGTGCGGCCCAGCGCCTCCACCTCCTTGGTCTCCTCGCCCTGGTCCTCGATGGCCTCGGCCTCGACCTCGAAGAAATCCTCGGTGGATTTGAACGCGCTGATCCTGGCGCGCCGCTGCCCTTCCACCAGCACCTTCACGGTGCCATCCGGCAGCTTCAGCAACTGCAAAATGGTGGAAACAGTGCCGACCCGGTAAATATCGTCGGCGGCGGGGTCGTCCTGCGCGGCGTTCTTTTGCGCCACCAGCAAAATCTGCTTATCTTCCTTCATCACGCTTTCCAGCGCGCGGACGGATTTTTCGCGCCCCACGAAAAGCGGCACGATCATATGCGGGAACACCACGATATCGCGCAGCGGCAGCACCGCGAGGGTCTCTATGGGCGATCCTGGTTTCGTTACGTCTGACATGAATAGGTTCCTTCGCTCTCCCGCCTGCCCTCAAAAGGCGCAGGACGGGGTGCCGTTCATACGGCCACAAACGACATATCGGCAGGCGGACACCCCCCTGCAAGCCCCTGGCCGAAGACAAGGGCCCGCGGGCGGCACCGGCGTCAGGAGGCGTTCTCCGTCCGCTTTTCGGAATAGAGATAAAGCGGTTCGGCCCGGCCCTCGGCCACCTCCCCGCTGATCACCACCTCGGAGACGCCTTCCAGCCCCGGCAGCTCGTACATGGTGGTGAGCAAAATCCCTTCCATGATCGAGCGCAGGCCGCGCGCGCCGGTCCGGCGCTTGATGGCGCGGTTGGCCACGACCTTCAGCGCGTCCTCGGTGAAGGTGAGCTTCACCCCCTCCATCTCGAACAGCCGACCATATTGCTTGACCAGCGCGTTCTTGGGCTTGGTGAGAATCTCGATCAGCGCCGCCTCGTCCAGATCCTCCAGCGTGGCAACGACCGGCAGACGACCGATAAATTCCGGGATCAACCCGAATTTCAGCAGATCCTCCGGTTCCACCCCGCGCAGGATGGCGCCGGTGCGCCGCTCGTCCGGAGACCGGACATCCGCGCCAAAGCCAATGCCGGAGCCCTTGCCGCGCCCGGAAATGATCTTTTCCAGCCCGGCGAAGGCGCCGCCGCAGATGAACAGGATATTCGTGGTGTCCACCTGCAGGAATTCCTGCTGCGGATGCTTGCGCCCGCCCTGCGGGGGCACGCTGGCCACGGTGCCTTCCATGATCTTCAACAGCGCCTGCTGCACGCCCTCGCCCGAGACATCCCGCGTGATGGAGGGATTGTCCGACTTGCGGGAAATCTTATCCACCTCGTCGATATAGACGATGCCGCGCTGGGCGCGCTCGACATTGTAATCGGCGGCCTGGAGCAGCTTGAGGATGATGTTCTCCACATCCTCGCCCACATAGCCGGCCTCGGTCAGGGTGGTCGCGTCCGCCATGGTGAAGGGCACGTCCAGAATCCGCGCCAGCGTCTGCGCCAGCAGCGTCTTGCCGGAGCCGGTGGGCCCGATCAGCATGATGTTGGATTTCGCGATCTCGATGTCGTTATTCTTGGTCGCGTGCGCCAGCCGCTTGTAATGATTATGCACCGCCACGGAGAGCACGCGCTTGGCGTGGCCCTGGCCGATGACGTAATCATCCAGAACCTTGCAGATCTCACGCGGAGTCGGCACGCCGTCCCGCGTTTTCACGAGGTGCGTCTTATGCTCCTCGCGAATGATATCCATGCATAGCTCGACGCATTCATCGCAGATGAACACGGTCGGGCCGGCAATGAGCTTCCGCACCTCGTGCTGCGATTTGCCGCAGAAGGAGCAGTAAAGCGTGTTTTTTGTGTCGCCCGATTTACTGGTCATAGTCACTCCACAACCCGCGTCCTGAAAAAAAGACTAGTCCCCCACGCCAGACGGCACAAGCACTGGGTTTTTTCCTGAATAATTCAGCCATTTCAGGCCCATAAACGGGAAACAAGGGTCAAACGGGCTTTTTTCATGTCAAGGAACGTCAAAAAAGTGAAAAATCCGGCCTTCCCGTCGCAAGGAGGCCGGATTGTCCGAAACCGCCAAAAAACGAAGCCCAGCCTCAATCGCCGCTGGTTTCGGGCTTCGGCGCCTCATCCTTGAGCGTGCCGGTCTCCAGCTGGGATTTCACCACCTCGTCCACAATGCCGAAATCCTTGGCTTCCCCGGCGGACATATAAGTGTCGCGCTCCAGCTTCGCCTCGATCGCCTCAAGCGGCTGGCCCGTATGCTCCACATAGATCTGGTTCAGCTTGCTGCGCAGCTTCAGGATCTCGCGGGCCTGGATCTCGATATCCGTGGCCTGCCCCTGGGCGCCGCCGGAAGGCTGATGCACCATCACCCGGGCATTCGGCAGGGCGAAGCGCTTGCCCTTGGCGCCGGCGCACAGCAGCAGCGAGCCCATGGAGGCCGCCTGGCCAAGGCACAGCGTGGAAACCGGCGAGCGGATATATTGCATCGTGTCGTAGATGGCGAGACCCGACGAAACCACACCGCCCGGGCTGTTGATATAGAAGGAAATTTCCTTGTTCGGGTTCTCGCTCTCCAGAAACAGGAGCTGAGCGCACAGCAAGGACGACACGACATCGTTCACCTGCCCGGTGAGGAAGATGATGCGTTCCTTCAAAAGCCTGGAATAGATGTCGTAAGAGCGCTCGCCGCGCGCCGTCTGCTCCACGACCATGGGCACGAGGTTGTTATTATAGACCTCGACAGGATCCCGATCCCACATATGTTTTCAATCCTTTACGTCACATAACCGCCGGATACGGCCCCGCGGCGCGCCATCAGCGGCCACGGCGCGGGCGAAACCCGGCGTCATGGTTTCTAGGTTAGAGCATCTTTCCGGTTCGTCTAGGGGCGGTTCATTGCAAAGATTCGCGGTGGCGGCCATCGGCCATGCGCCCGGGAAAACCGCCCCGGGAAAGCAGAAGCCGTTTCTCCGGCGGAGAAACGGCTTCCATCCCAACTCCAAACGTCCCGGCGCCGCTTTTAAAAAACCGCGCCGCCCCGTCTTACTCTTCCGGGTCCTTGGCCAGCTCCTCGGCGGAGACGCTGACCTCATCCTGCTTGACCGTGCCAAGCAGGAAATCAATCACCTTATCCTCGAAGATCGGCCCACGGAAACGCTCCATCTGCTGCGGGTTCTTGCGGAAGAACTCCACGACCTGCATGGCCTGGGCGCCATAACGCATCGCCTCGTTGAACATGGCGCGCTGCAATTCCTGGTCGGTCACCTGCACGTCGTTGGCGCGGCCGATCTCGGCGACCAGCAGCCCCAGCCGCACGCGGCGATCGGCAATGGCCTTGTACTCGGCCTTCAGGGTCTCTTCATCCTTGCCGGCATCGTCCGGATCCTGCTCGCCGGCTTCCTTCTCGGCCTCGACCTGACGCCAGATCGCGTCGAACTCGGCATCCACCAGGGACACCGGCGCATCGAAGAGCGCTTTCTCGGCCAACGCATCCAGCAGCGCGCGCTTCAGCTTGGCGCGGGTCATGCCCTCATATTCGCGGCCGATCTGCTCCTTCACGCGCTCCTTGAGCTGCTCCAGACCTTCCAGCCCGACCGCCTTGCCCAGCTCGTCGTCGATCGCCGGAATCTCGGCCACGGCCAGCTCCTTGGCGGTGATCTCGAACTCGGCGGTCTTGCCGGCCAGTTCCTTGGCGCCGTAATCCTCGGGGAAGGTCACGGTGATGGTCTTGCTCTCGCCAGCCTTCATGCCCTCCACCTGCTCGGTGAAACCGGGAATGAAGCCAGGGCCGGCCACGGTCAGCGCCACGTCCTGGGCGGTGCCGCCCTCGAAGGCCACGCCGTCGATCTTGCCGACGAAATCCACCTTCAATTGCTCACCGGCGGCGGCCGGGCGCTCTTCCTCGACCTTGGTGAAGCTCTTGCGCTGCTCGGCGATGTTTTTCAGCGCCTCGTCGATCTTCTCCTCGCTCACGGCGGCCACGGGCTTGGAGAGCGTCACGTCCGACAGGTCCGGAATGGCGACCTCGGGGAGAATTTCCATCTCGACGGTGAATTCCAGGTCGGATTCGGTGCCGGGCTTGGTGATTTCCAGCTTCGGCTGCATCGCCGGGCGCAGATTGCGCTCATTGAGAAGCTGGCTGTGCGCCTCGTTCACAGCACCTTCCACGATCTCGGCGGCCACGGCATCGCCATAGCGCTTGCGCACGATGTTCATGGGCACCTTGCCCGGGCGGAACCCCGGCATCTGGATGGTCTTGCTCAGCTCAGCCAAACGCTGCTCACGCTTGGCGGCCAGCTCGGGTTCGGGAACCACGACCATAAAGCCGCGCTTCAAGCCGTCGGAGAGCGTTTCAGTAACCTGCATGGACGAACAAACCTCAACAAATCAAAAATCTAAGCCGGCTTGGTGCGGGCGGAGGGACTTGAACCCCCATGGCTTTCGCCACCAGAACCTAAATCTGGCGTGTCTACCAGTTTCACCACGCCCGCTTCCGGCGCCACAACTTAAGCCGCGCCGCATAGCGCGTGTTGCGGTCTTTCACAAGCTTACCTCTCGTCTATTGGCACAAAAGCGACTAATTCCCGCACATGGACAGGCAAAGAGCACCCGTTTCCCATCGCCACCCCACGCCTCCCCGGCGCGGACGCTGGCGCCGCCACGTCGCCGTCGGCGCCTTGCTTGTCGTCATCCTCCTTCCCCTGGGGGCGGCCGGCTTATTCATCGCCCGGTTCAACCCCAACGCCTATGCGCCGCAGATCATCGCCGCCGTGCGCCAGGCCACCGGGCGCACCTTGACCATCGGCGGGCCGTTGCGGCTGCAATTCTCCCTGACCCCCACCCTGGCGGCCAGCAATCTCAGCCTCGCCAACCCGGCCGGGTTCACCGACCCGTCCCTGCTGACCCTGGACAAGGTCGAGGCGCGGATCGCGCTGCTGCCGCTGCTGCGCCATAAGCTGGACATTCTGAGCCTGCGGCTGGACGGGCCCAAGCTCTATCTGGAACGCGACAAATCCGGCCAGGCGGACTGGAATTTCAAGGCGGGCGCGCCACCCGCCACGGGAGCACAAGCCCCCCAGCCAAGCGCCGCCAAAAGCGCTCCTGGCTACAAGATCGCGCTGGAATCAGTGGAGCTGACCAACGGCCAGGCCATCATCCGCCCGCAAGGGGGCGGCGCGTCCAGCATCATTCAGCTCACCCGCCTCACCGGCAAGGCGGAATCGCTCACGGCACCGCTGCATCTTTCCGGCGAGGCGGCCATCGGCAGCGCCGCATTGACGCTGAACGGCGAGGTCGGGCCCGTGGAGCGGCTGACCGGCACCGGCGCCACCCCCTGGCCGGTGGACCTGTCTTTTGGCTTCGCGGGCGCCACCGCCAAGCTGCAAGGCAGCATCGCCCGGCCGCAGAACGCGCGCGGCTACGACCTGACCCTGAGCGCCGCCATTCCAGCCCTGGAGACCGTCGGCGCCGCCCTGCCGCCGAGCTGGCTGAGCGGCCATAAGCTGCCGCCGCTACGCGGCCTCACCGCCACGGCGCGGATCACCGACCAGAACACCCCCCTGCCCGCGCTCACCAATATCGCGGTCACGGCGGGGGCATCCGATCTCTCCAGCCTGCATCCGGGCCTCAGCCTGGCCGGACTCTCGCTGAAGCTGCCCGCCCTGTCCAAATCCGGCACGCTGAGCGCCAATGGCACGCTGGACCAGCTTCCCTTTGTCGTTCAGGCCAATTTCACCGCCCCCAGCGCCTTCATTCCAGCCGCGCTGCTGCCCGCGACCACCCCGCCCGCCGGCAATTTCAGCGAGAGCGTGAATGCCAGCCTCGGCGATGCCAGCCTCAGCCTGACCGGTGGCATCGCCACACCGCGCAAGCTGAGCGGCGCGGCCATGGCGCTGACGCTGAACATACCGGACCTGGCCGCCCTCTCCGCCCCCGCCGGCCAAGCGCTGCCCGCCTGGAAGAACATCGCCGTGAAAACCACGCTGATCGACCCCGGCGGACAGGGGCTGCGCCACGCCATCGGGCTCGACAGCTTGAGCGCCACGCTGGACGATGCGCGCTTCGGCGGCGATGCCAGCCTGAATTTTGGCCCCACCCCGCGGCTGGAGCTGGATCTCAATATCGCCCAGGCCAATCTGGACAAGCTGCTGGCCGCCCTGCCCGCCCCCGCCGCCACGCAGCCCGCGGCCCAACCGGCCGGCGCGCCCGCCGCGCCAACAACCGCCACGGCCGGGGCGATCCCGGATCTCACCCTGCCCCTGGCTTTGCTGCGTCATGCCAGCGCCGACATCGTGCTGAGCGCCGACACGCTCACCTACAACAAGGCCACCTACACGGCGGTGCGCGGCCATGCCGTGCTGAACCAAGGCGTACTGACGCTTAACCCGTTCACCGGGCAGCTTCCCGGCGGGGCGGTTTCCGCCTCGGGCAGCATCGACGCCACCACCGACCCCGCCCAGGAGACCCTCAAGCTCGACGCGCCGGCCCTGGCGCTCGCCCCGTTCCTGCATGCCCTCAACCTGCCGGACATGGCGCAAGGCACGGTGCAGGCCCGGCTGAACGCCACCGCCAGCGGGGACAACCTGCCCGCCATGGCCGCCTCGGTCTCCGGCCAGCTCGGCATCGCCAGCGTCAATGGCGTGGTGGATGGCGCGGTCATCCGCCAGCTTTTCGGCAATGTCCTGCAAACGGTCGGCCTGCCCGCCAATCTGGCGGGGGCTTCCGGACCGGTTGCCGTCCGCTGCGCCGCGCTGCGGCTGGATGCGCTGAACGGCATCGGCACCGTGAAGGCGCTGACCGTCGATTCCAGCCGGCTGTTCCTGCAAGGCGGCGGCACCCTGAATTTCGGCAACGAAACCCTGGGGCTGGTGCTGAAACCCCGCATGAAGATCGGCGACACGAATATGGCCGTGCCGGTGCGCGTCGGCGGCACATTCCTGGCGCCCACCTATGGCGTGGCACCGCAGGCCGCCGTCACCGCCGCCGCCCAGGCCGCCGCCGGCCTCGCCGGCGACCCGCTGCAGCAAGCCCTCGGCGGCAATTCCCTGCTCGGCCAGGCCGTGGGCGCGATCACCGGCGGCCAAAGCGGCGATGCCTGCCCGGCGGCGCTCAAGCTCGCCCGCATGGGTCAGCCCGGCCCCGCTCCCGCCGCCAGCAGCACCAGCGGGTCTGGCGGGTCCGGCACGGGCAGCCAGCCGCAAACCGGGCCCCGCAGCCTGCTCAACTCCCTGCTCGGCCAATGAAACGCTTCTGGAAGCACGCCGCGCCGCGCCGCGAAGCCGGGCTTTATACCGTCAGCCTGGACAACCGGACGGTGAAAACGCCCGGCGGGACCGCCCTGGCCGTGCCGGGCCGGGCCCTGGCCGAGGCCATCGCCCAGGAATGGAACGAGGCCCAGGCCGAATTCTCCCCCGCCGACCTGCCCTTGACCCAATTGGCCTGCACGGCGCGTGAGCGCATCGCGCCGCACCGCGCCGACATCGTCCGCCAGCTCGCCGCCTATGGGCTGAACGACCTGCTCTGTTACCGGGCGGATACGCCCCCCGCCCTGGCCGCCCGCCAGCATGCGCAATGGGACCCATGGCTGCGCTGGATGGACACCACCCACGGCATCGGCCTGATCACGACCGAGGGGCTGATGCCGGTGAACCAACTGCCCTGGACGGAGGACAAGCTAATGGCCTTGCTGGCCGCGCGCACGCAGGACGAGCTGGCCGGGCTCGGCGTGCTGATCCCCGGGCTCGGCAGCTTCGTGCTCGGTCTGGCCGTGGCGGAGGGCGCCCTGGCCCCGCAAGCCGCCTGCGCCGCCGCCGCGCTGGACGAATTATGGCAGGCCGAGCAATGGGGCGAGGATCCCGAGGAGCTGGCCAAACGGGCGAAAATCCTGGCCGATATCGAGGATGCCGCCCGCTTCATCCGGCTCGCCGGCGCATGAACAGCCTGCGCCTCATTGTCCATGGCCGCGTGCAAGGGGTCGGCTACCGGGACTGGCTGGCGCAGACCGCGCGCGCCCTTGGCGTGCATGGCTGGGTGCGCAACCTGACGGATGGCACGGTGGAAGCCGTGATCTCCGGACGGGCCGGCGCGGTGCAGGCCTGCTTCGCCGCCTGCCATGACGGCCCCCCCTTGGCGGAAGTGATTAGAATCGAAAGCACCGCTTGCGATCCGCCGGACCGGGCCATCTTTGAAAAAAAGACCACCGCCGAACGATAAAGCCGTTCGAATCGACTCGCCACCATTCTCCCAGGTGTCTATAATCTTAAACGCGCCGCGAGGACGGCGATGTTTTCACCCGATGGAGATGCGACCAGGATGAGCACGAACAGCGAAATGATGGCCCGGCGCGTGGCGGCCGTGCCGCGCGGCGTGGGCAACGCCCATGCGGTGTTCGCCGCCAAGGCGGAGAATGCCGAGCTGTGGGATATCGAAGGCAAGCGCTATATCGATTTCGCGGGCGGCATCGCGGTGCTGAACACCGGCCACCGCCACCCGAAAGTGATGGCGGCGGTGCAGAAGCAGCTCGACTCCTTCACCCATACCTGCTTTCAGGTCGCTCCCTATGCCAGCTATATCGAGCTGGCCGAGAAGCTGAACGCCATCGCCCCCATCGAGGGCCCGGCCAAGACCATCTTCTTCACCACCGGCGCCGAAGCGCTGGAAAACGCCATCAAGACGGCCCGCGCCGCCACGGGCCGCCCCGGCGTGATCACCTTCGCCGGCGGCTATCACGGCCGCACCATGCTCACCATGGCGATGACCGGCAAGGTGCTGCCCTACAAGAAGAAATTCGCGCCAATGCCGGGCGAGGTCTATCATGTGCCCTTCCCTCACGAGCAGTTCGGCGTCAGTGTCGAGGATACGCTGAAATATATCGGGATGCTGTTCCGCGCGGACATCGAGCCCTCGCGCGTCGCCGCCATCACGCTGGAGCCCGTGCAGGGCGAGGGCGGCTTCCTGCCCGCGCCGGAAGAGCTGCTGGTGGGGCTGCGCAAGATCTGCGATCAGCACGGCATCCTGCTGGTGATCGACGAGGTGCAGACCGGCTTCGCCCGCACCGGCAAGATGTTCGCCATCGAGCATAGCACGGTCAAGCCGGACATCATGACCATCGCCAAATCCCTGGCGGGCGGGTTTCCGCTCTCGGGCGTGATCGGCAAGGCCGAGATCATGGACGCCGCCGAACCGGGCGGGCTGGGCGGCACCTATGCCGGCTCGCCGCTGGGCTGCGCGGCGGCGCTGGCCGTGCTGGAGGTGATCGAGGAAGAGAAGCTGGTGGAACGCGCCAATGTGATCGGCGCGCGGATGAAGGAACGGCTGGCCGCCATGGCCAAGCGCAACGACGTCCACCCGATCTCGGGCATACGCGGCCCGGGCGCCATGATCGCCTTCGACGTGGTGAAGGATCGCGGCACCAACGAGCCCGACCCCGAGGCCACCAAGAAGATCCTGGCCACGGCCAAGGAGAAGGGGCTGATCCTGCTCTCCTGCGGCGTGTTCGGCAATGCCGTCCGCCTGCTGATGCCGCTCACCATCTCCGACGCGCTGCTGGATGAGGGGCTGGATATTCTGGAGGCCTCGCTCGCCGCCGTGTAAGAAACGGCATCGGAGACAAGGCAACGACTGGCGGGGCGCCCTTTGTCGTCAAAGGGCGCCTTTTTCACGCGCGGGGTTTTTCACGCGCGGGGTTCAAGGAATTTTAGCGGCCCCGCGCCGCGACATGCGCCACGAACCGCGCCCCCGCGGCGACCAGATCTTCCGCCACGGCCTCACCCAGCGCCGCGCTGCCCTCCGCCCAGGCCGCCTCGATGGCGGGCTTGGGCACATCGGCGAATTCCACCGGCGCCTCCACGCTCAGCCCCTCGAAATCCAGCGTGCCGAAATCCTTCACCGCCAACCCCAGCAGCTCACCGCCCCCGGCGGGCATGTCATCGGGGCGCACATCATCCGGCCGCAACGCCATGTTGAGGGAGAGCAACGGCTCCGCCGCGTGGCCAAAACGCGCGGCACCCCCCTCCAGCCTTTTTTCCATCAATTGCCGCGCCACCTTCCAGAGATAGAAGGAGGGCACCACCACCCCATCCCGCCGGCGCAGCGCCAGCGTCACCTCATGCACCACCGGCACATTGCCGCCATGGGCGTTGAGAATCACGAGGCGCCGCAACCCCTGGCGCAGGAGACTATCCAGAAGGTCCCCCAGCACGCGGCGGAAGCTCTCCGGCGCCAAGGCCATCCCGCCAGGACTCGAACCGAAATAATCCGCCACGCCGAAAGGCAGAGCGGGCGCGACCAGGCAGGGCACACCCGCCCCGGCGGCCCGCCTGGCGATCCGTTCGGCCAGCATCTCCGCCAAGAGAAAATCCCCCATCGGCTGATGCGGCCCATGATCCTCCTGGCTGCCCAGCGGCAGCAGAATCACCGGTGCATCCGCCCGCAAGGCCGCCAGGGCCGGCGCCGTCATATCCCGCAGCCGGACGGGAAAAACATCGTGTGTCATGGCGCGCACTCTGCCAGTCTCGCTGGACAGTTTCCAGGCGCGAGGGTTAACTGGCCTGGCTGAACAAGGGGGTACGATGCCGTATCAGGCTGCGGGCGAAATGATTGTTCCGGTAATTCTCTGCGGCGGATCGGGCACCAGGCTCTGGCCCGTCTCGCGCAAGAGCTTCCCCAAGCAATTCTGGCCGTTGATCTCCGAAACGCCGATGCTGGCCGAAACCGCCCTGCGCGCCACCGGCCCCGGCTTCACCGCCCCGCTCGTGGTCGCCAACCAGGAGCACCGCTTCGTCGTGGCGGAGCAATTGCGCGATGCCGGCATCAAGGCGCCGAAAATCCTGCTGGAGCCGGTGGGGCGCAACTCCGCCCCGGCCATCGCCGCGGCCGCCTTGCTGGCGGCGGAAACCGACCCCGGCGCGGTTCTCTGGATCATGGCCGCGGATGCCGCCATCCAGGATCTACCCGCCTTGCGCGAGGCGCTGAACATCGCCGCCGCCGCCGCGCGGGCGGGTTACATCGTCACGTTCGGCATGCACCCCACCGCGCCGGAAACCGGCTATGGCTATATCGCCGAAGGCGCCCCGCTGGAGGGCCTGCCCGGGGCGCGCAAACTGGAACGCTTCATCGAAAAGCCCGACGCCGCCAGCGCCGCCGCCATGCTGAAGGAAGGCGGGTATTTGTGGAATTCCGGCATGTTCGTCTGCAAGGCGGACGTGCTGATCGAGGAGATGCAGACCCTGGCGCCAGAAGTGCTGGAAGCGGCGCGCCAGGCGGTCGTGGCGCGCAAGAGCGATCTCGATTTCATCCGGCTGGACGAAGCCGCCTTCGCCGCCGCGCCGGATATTTCCATCGATTACGCCGTCGCGGAAAAAACCTCCCGCGCCGCCGTGGTGCCCGCCGCCATCGGCTGGTCGGATGTCGGCTCCTGGTCCGCCCTGGCGGAGATCGCGCCACGCGACGAGGCCGGAAATTTTATCCAGGGCGATGTGGTGCTGGAAAAAGCGGAAAATTGTTACGCGCGCTCGGACGGCATGCTGACCGCCCTTTTGGGGGTGAAGGATCTCGTGGTCGTCACCACCCAGGACGCGGTGCTGGTGGCACATAAGAGCGAGGCGCAGAACGTCAAGAAAATCGTCGACCGGCTGAAGGCGGCCAAGCGCCCCGAGGCCGAAAACCATAACCGCACCTATCGTCCCTGGGGCTTTTACGAAAGCCTGATCCAAGGCGACCGTTTCCAGGTGAAGCGCATCGCCGTATGGCCCGGCCGCCAGCTTTCATTGCAGAAGCATTTTCACCGCGCCGAGCATTGGGTGGTGGTGGCGGGCTGCGCCCTCGTCACCCGCGACGAGGAAAAAATCCTCGTGCGGGAGAATGAGAGCATCTACCTGCCGCTCGGCTGCGTCCACCGGCTCGACAATCCCGGCAAGATTCCCCTGACCCTGATCGAGGTCCAGTCCGGCGCTTATCTCGGCGAGGACGACATCGTGCGGATCGAGGATAATTACGGCCGCGACTAGGCCGTTTCCTCCGGCGCGCTCAAGGTGAGCGAGAGCGCGTGCAGGCCCGTGGAGAACTCTCCGGCCAGCGCCTCGTTCACCGCGCGCTGCCGGGCCAGGCGGTTCTGCCCGGCGAAAGCCTTGGCGACCATCCTCACCCGGTAATGCGTCTCACCCACCGGCACATCGTTACGCTCGGCATGGCGGGCATGGCGGCGGCTTTCATCGTCGACTTCCAGCAGCGAAGGCTGAAACGCCGTCTCCAACGCGGTTTTGATCCGCTCGACCCTGTTCGTCATCCTCGGCTCCTTCATCTGTCCCGCGCCACGCGCATGGCGGCTGAAAGTCTTGTTGCCGCGCGGCGTATCCGCGTACACATTAGACGCATGTTTTCCTCAGACGACAAGCCGCATGGTCGGCGGCGCGCTTATATGCCGGACCCCGCGGCCACCGGCCAGCCCTGCGACAGCCCCGGCTGCCCGCGCGCGGGTGAGTACCGCGCCCCCAAATCCCGCAGCGCCTTACGCGATTTCCATTGGTTCTGCCTGGAGCATGTGCGCGCCTACAATGCCTCCTGGGATTATTACAAGGGCATGTCCGCCGACGAGATCGAGGCGCAGGCCCGCGCCGATTCCTCCTGGCAGCGCCCCACCTGGCCGCTGGGGCAGAACAGCCGCGCCGCGCGGCTGGAAGAGGCGATCGAGGCCGAGCTGCATGCCTTCGCCTTCGGGCCGCGCCCGCAACCGGCGCGCGACGCCGGCGCGCCGGCGGAATTGCGCGAACCCTTGCAGGTGTTCGGCCTCTCCTGGCCGGTGACGCTGGAGACGGTGAAGATCCGCTACAAGGAGCTGGCCAAGCGCCATCATCCGGACGCCAACCAGGGCGACCGCCAGGCGGAGGAGACTTTAAAGACAATCAACCTTGCCTATGCGGCGCTACGTGGCAAACTAAACCCGTCCGCTTCCCCGCAAGCGCAAGCCGCGGCCAGTTGACGCCGCTCTCCCGGATGAGACCCTGTAGCGCCACCGCGCGAAGCCATAGGAATTGACTGCATGAACGACGCCATGACCACCGAAACCCGCCCCCTGCCGACCTCGGCCATCGATCTGCCGGACAGCACGGTCAAGGTGCGCGACGTGTTTGGCATCGATTCGGACCTTGAGGTGCCGGCTTTCTCGGTGCGCACCGAGCATGTGCCCGAAGCCGACCCCACCTATAAATTCGACCGCGAGACCACGCTCGCCATTCTCGCGGGGTTCGCCTACAACCGCCGCGTGATGGTGCAGGGCTATCATGGCACCGGCAAATCCACCCATATCGAGCAGGTGGCCGCGCGCCTCAACTGGCCGTGCATCCGCGTCAATCTGGACAGCCATATCAGCCGCATCGACCTCGTCGGCAAGGATGCGATCGTGCTGAAGGACGGCAAGCAGGTGACGGAATTCCGCGAGGGCATTCTGCCCTGGGCCTTGCAGCATGCCTGCGCCCTGGTGTTCGACGAATACGACGCCGGCCGTCCGGACGTGATGTTCGTGATTCAGCGCGTGCTGGAGGTGGAAGGCAAGCTCACCCTGCTGGACCAGAACCGCGTCATCCGCCCGCACCCGGCCTTCCGGCTCTTCGCCACCGCCAACACGGTGGGGCTGGGCGACACCACCGGCCTTTACCATGGCACCCAGCAGATCAATCAGGGCCAGATGGACCGCTGGAACATCGTCGCCACGCTGAATTATCTGCCGCATGCGCAGGAAACCGCCATCGTGATGGCGAAGATGGGCGACGACCCCAAGGACGAGGCGGCCAAAAAGCGCGTCGGCGCCATGGTGGCGCTGGCCGACCTCACCCGTGCCGGTTTCATCGCGGGGGATCTCTCCACCGTCATGTCGCCGCGCACGGTGATCACCTGGGCGGAGAATGCCCGCATCTTCGGCGATCTGGGCTTTGCCTTCCGCCTGACCTTCCTCAATAAATGCGACGAGGCGGAGCGCCAGACAGTGGCTGAATATTACCAGCGCTGCTTCAATGAAGAGATCCCGACCGGCCTGCGCCAGAGCGCCTGACGCGCCATGAGCGGCAAGCAGGACCAAGGCAAGGCCGAGGATTTCAAGCGCGCGACGGCGAGCACGCTGCGCGCCATGTCCCATGCCGCCGATGTGCAGGTGGCGTATCAACCCGGCCCTTCCGGCCTGGCAGGCAAGCGGGCGCGCCTGCCCAGCCCGTCCCGCGCGCTGGCGGGGGCGGAGATGGCCAAGCTGCGCGGGGCGGCGGATTCCATCGCGCTGCGGCTGCGCCACCACGACGATGGCCTGCATAATGCCCGCGCCCCGCAATCGCGCGAGGCGAAGGAGGCCTTCGACGCGCTGGAACAGGCGCGGGTGGAGATCGTCGGCTCCGAATATATGGCCGGTGTCGCCGCCAATCTGCGCAACCGGCTCAACGAGGAATGCAGCCAGGCGGGGCTGGAGCATGTGACCTCCCGCGAGCAGATGCCGCTGGGCACCGCCCTTTCACTGCTGGCGCGCGAGAAGATGGACCCGGCCGCCGTGCCGGACGCCGCGAAGCCCGCGCTCGATCTCTGGCGCGGCACGCTGGGCCAGGAGGCGGAGACGGCGCTGAACGATCTCGCCGCCGCGCGGAACAGCCAGACCGATTTCATCACCGCCGCGCGCAAGCTGCTGGCCGCCGTGGAACTGGCGGAGGGCGAGGCCGAACCGGGCGACGACGACGAATCCGAGCAGGAATCCGAAGGCGGCGAGGAAACCCCGCAGCAGGATAATTCCCAGGAATCGCAGGGCGATTCCCAGCAGCAGGAAGCCCCCATGCTCGCCGCCGCGCCCGAGATGGCCGAGGCCGAGGGCGCGGACGACCCCGGCGAGGACGACGACAATGCCGAGGATATGTCCGCCGAGGATGGCGAGGCCCCGGCCGGACCGCAGCAGCGGCGCAACCCGGTGCCGGACAATGACGTTACCACCTACCGCCCCTTCACCCGCGCCTTCGACGAAGAGGTGGAGGCGGAAGCGTTATGCGACCCGGAGGAGCTGACCAGGCTGCGCATGCAGCTCGACCAGCAATTACAGCACTTGCAGGCCCTGGTCTCCAAGCTGGCCAACCGGCTGCAACGCCGGCTGCTCGCCCAGCAGACCCGCGCCTGGGAATTCGACCTGGAAGAAGGCATGCTGGACCCCGCCCGGCTTTCACGCGTGATCGCCGACCCGCTGCTGGCGCTGACCTATAAGCGCGAACGGGACACGGATTTCCGCGATACGGTGGTGACGCTGCTGATCGACAATTCAGGCTCCATGCGCGGGCGCCCCATCACCGTGGCGGCCATGTGCGGGGATATTCTGGCGCGCACGCTGGAACGCTGCGCGGTGAAGGTGGAGATTCTGGGCTTCACCACCCGCGCCTGGAAAGGCGGGCAAAGCCGCGAGGCCTGGGTGCAGGCGGGCAAGCCGGCCCATCCTGGTCGGCTGAACGATCTGCGCCATATCATTTACAAGGCCGCCGACCAGCCCTGGCGGCGCGCGCGCAAGAATCTCGGGCTGATGCTGCGCGAGGGGCTGCTGAAGGAGAATATCGACGGCGAGGCGCTGCTCTGGGCCTACCGCCGGCTGCTGAACCGGCCGGAGCACCGGCGGATCCTGATGGTGATCTCCGACGGCGCGCCGGTGGATGATTCAACCTTGTCGGTGAATTCCGGCAATTATCTGGAACGGCATCTGCGCGATGTGATCCGCGAGATCGAGGCGCGCAACGCGGTGGAACTGACCGCCATCGGCATCGGCCACGACGTGACGCGCTATTATCGCCGCGCCGTGACCATCGTGGATGCCGAGGAGCTGGGCGGCACGATGATGCGCAAGCTGACCGAATTGTTCGACGAGGACGACGCGGCCGCCTGGTCGCGCTTCGCCAGCCGCCAGGCCACTTTGGTGGCCTGACACGACACCCGGCCGGTGACGCGCATGACGGATGCGGCCAGGGAACGCGGACGCTGGCCTGGCATCGCCGGGATCGTGCTGGTCCTGCTGGTCATGGCCATCAGCCTTGCCGCCGCCGTGGCGCCAGCCCTGCTGCCGGACAAGCCCAAGCTCGACGAGGACATCCGCGAAAGCGCGGCGCTGACGATCTTCGTGGCCAGCTACCTCGCCCTGGCGGCAGGCAAAATTCCGGGCCTGCGGATCGACCGCGCCGGGGTGGCCCTGGCCGGCGCGGGGCTCATGGTTGCCTCGGGCGTGTTGCCGCTCGCGGCGGCCTACAAGGCCATCGATCTCGATACGATCACATTGCTGCTCGGCATGATGATCATTGTGGCCAATCTGCGCTTGTCTGGATTCTTCGCGGTCATGACGGCCTGGGCCGCCAGGCATGCGCGGACACCGCTCATCCTGCTTTGCGCGGTTACCGCCATCTCGGGCATTTTTTCCGCGTTCCTGGTCAATGACGCGATCTGCCTGATGCTGGCACCGTTAGTGCTGGAAATGACCTCGCGCATGGGCCGGAAGCCAACCCCTTATCTGCTGGCGCTCGCCATGGCCTCCAATGTCGGCTCGACCGCCACAATCACCGGCAATCCTCAGAACATCATGATCGGCGGCGTCTCGCATCTTTCCTATGCCGCCTTTGCCGAGGCGCTCGGGCCGGTGGCGCTGGCCGGGCTGGCCGTCACGGCGGGGCTGATCGCCCTCCTGCATCGCGGTGAATTCACGGGCACCGGCCAGATGGTGGCGGCCCCACGCCTGAAAATCCAGGTCAATCGCGCGCTGATCGCCCGCGCCCTGGTGGCGACCGCCGCGCTGGTCGTGCTGTTCTTCGCCGGCCAGCCGCCGGCCAAGGCGGTGATCGTCATCGGCGGCCTATTGCTGCTGACGGGGCGGGTGAAGAGCAAACGTATCTATGCCGAGATCGACTGGTCCCTGCTGCTGATGTTCGCCGGCTTGTTCATCATCGTGGCCGGGGCCCAGCATGCCTTGCTGACACCGGAGACGATCGCGCGCGTGGCGCAGCTGCACCTGGAGCGGATACCCGTTCTGAGCCTGGTGACGGCGGTGCTGTCCAATATGGTCAGCAACGTGCCGGCCGTGCTGATGTTGAAGCCATTCGTCCAGCCCTTGCCCGATCATGCCACCGCCTGGCTGACCGTCGCGATGGCCTCCACGCTGGCGGGCAATTTCACGATCCTTGGTTCGGTCGCCAATCTGATCGTGGCGCAGACGGCGGCGGCGCGAGGGGTCACGATCGGCTTCTGGGATTATTTCCGGGCCGGCGCGCCCCTGACGGCGATCACGCTGGTGATCGGAACCATCTGGCTGGCGCTGTAGGCCAGGCCGGCGGCTGCATATCGTCCGCATTATCGCGGCTCGAAATTCACGAAGAACGGCACCACCGCCGCCACCGCCACGCCGCCCCGCATGGCCGGGCGGTAACGCCAGCCCATGGCCGCCACGCGCGCGCTCTCATCCAGGTCCGCATAGCCGCTGCTCTGGGTCAACACGAAGCGCCGCACCCGGCCATCCGGCCCCAGATACAGCTTGAAGCGCACCACCCCCCTCTCCCCGGCGGCCAGCGCCGCGGCTGGATAATCAGGCGCCTGATTATCCGCGAACGGCACCGCCGGATGCAGCACCGCGACCGTGGTGGCGGCCGTTTTCCGGGCCGCGATCTTGGTTGCGCCAGCTTCCGGCGCCACGGGCTTGGGAGGCGCTGGCCTTGGTGGCGGCGGCGGCGTGGGCGGTGGGGCCGGCAGATCCGCGACGGGGCTGGACGATGCGGCCGCCAACGGAACGGAAGGAAACGCGGGGGGCGGCAGGGGCAAGGCCTCGGGTTGAGCGGAAACCGGCCTAGCGGCGGCGGGCGAAGCGGGGTTTGAGACGGGTTGCGGCGTTTCCGCCCCATGCGGCGCCGTTTCCGAGACGATATTGATCGCTATTTGCTCCGGCGGGGCCGGTATATGCGCCCGCCCCGCCAGCAGGAGCAACGCCGCCAGCCCGAGATGGATGCCCAGAACGATCAACATCACCGGCCAAGGCCATTCGCGCGCGGGTGCCAGCCCCGGCTCCAGCCTGTCGGCAAGCCGGGCCCGCAGCACCGAACCGCCGACCGCCCGCCCGCCTTGCGCCAAACCGACCAAGGACAGACGCGGCGGTGGAGGTTTCATCCCCGCCTCATGCGACCAGAACGCCCTCATTCTTGGCCTTCACGTCGGGCTCGACATGGATGGTGATGACAACGCCATGCATTTCCTGCCGCAGGGCCTTCTCGATCCGGTCGCAGATCTCATGCGCGGCATTGACCGTCATGGTGCCAGGCACCACGAGGTGGAATTCCAGAAAGCTGGACGCCCCGGCCTGGCGCATCCGGAAATCATGCGCTTCGATCGCGCCTTCGGCATGCTGGCGCACCAGTTCCTCCACCCGCGTCTTCACGGATGGCGGCGGCGCTTCATCCAGCAGACCGCTGAGCGAACTCATGACCGTCTTGCCGCCCATCAGCGCGATCTGCGCGGCGATGGCGAGGGCCACCAGAGGGTCGAGCACCGGCCAGTTGAACAGCCCCGCCCCCAGCAACGCCGCCAGCACGCCGAGCGTGGTCAGCACATCGCTGATCAGATGCTGGGCATCGGCGGCCAGGGCGGGGGAACGCTCCCGCCGCGCGACCCGCTTGAGACAAAGCGCCCAGACCAAATTCACCACGCCGGCCAGGCCGTTGAAAAACAGCCCCAGCCCCAGCCCGCCCGTGAGCGGCACCAGCGGCTTGAGATGCCACAACTCGCCCACGGCGCGCTGAAAAATCACCACCGCCGCGACCAGGATCATCGCCCCGGTGGCAACGGCGCTGATCAGCTCCGCCTTGGCGTGGCCATATTGATGCGTGGCATCGGCCGGCTTGGCGCCGAGATAAAGCGCATAGAGCGCGATGGCGGAGGAGACGACATTCACCACACTTTCCAGCGCATCTGAAAACAAAGCGGTACTGCCGCTGACCTCGGCCGCGAACAGCTTGCACAACAGGACAAGGCAGCCGATGCCGATGCTGGCCGCCGCGATTTTAAAGACGGAATTCACACCCTTAGCTACCAGAGCTTAAGCAAGTGGTGCAATCATCGGGCAGGCGACCAAACCACCAAAACTAACCTTTATATTTCGACGACGTTAATGTTATATCACCTGTATGTAGGTTTTCTAACAAACGCCCGCATAAGGAGTGACCGCATCGATGGCACGGGTCAGGCTCATCGCCTCCGCCTGTTTCGCGCTGGCCTGCAGCTTTGCGCCAGTGCGCGCCCTGGCCCCGGATCCGTGGCCGGGGGAAGCTGTTCAACCGCCGCCGGACTTGAATATCGTCTTGTATTACAATGCCTTCACCTCGACGGGCGCCTATGGCGAGTCAGACGGCACGGTGGATGGCCAGCATACCCGGATCAATGTCGATTTACAGGTTCTGAGATATATCCATACCTTCAATGTCGCCAATGTCCTGGCGGGGGTGCAGGTCTATGTGCCTTATGTCAGCTTCATCGGGAACCAGCAGGTCGGGCAATATATCCCCGCCCCGGCCGGGCTGCCGGCGGGTACCCCCGCCTACGGCGCCGGCCATGCCACGCTCAGCCATGAAGGGGGATTCGGCCAACCCAGCTTTGGCGCTTTCTTCTTTCCCTACAGCACGGCGAACAACAGCACCAATCTCGTGCTCGGCGCCTGGATCTCCCCGCCCATCGGCAGCTATAATTCCAATGCCTCCCTGAACTACACGCATAATCTCTGGACCGGCGAGCTGGAGGCCGGCTTCCACACGACGCTGGCGGGGCAACCGGGCGGGCGCAACCTGGCGCTCTCACTCTGGGGCGAGGCGTATTTTTACGGCAGCAATGGCGGCGCCGGCATGGTCACCCCCGCCATTTACGCGAATGCGATTCCGCCGATCTATCAGCTCTATCACCAGATCGACCCAGCGGTGCCGGCCAGCAACCCGCTCTCGCCGCAAACGGTCACGCCGGCGCGTTTCTCGATGCAGCCGACCGAGGAGTTGCGCGTCTATCTGCCTTACGAGTTCTTCCCCAAAACGCGCGCGACCATCGCGCCTGGTTTTTATCAATCTTTCGGCGGCAAGGGCATCTATACGCTGGCGGATGGCACGAAGGTGGATTCCGGCATGCGCACGAACGAAACCCAGCTCCGGCTGATCCTGTCGACCTATCTGTCGCGGCACTGGCAGGTGGCCCTGAATGGCGAATATGACGTGATGGCGCATGGCGGCCCGCTTTACCGGACGATCGAGCTGAGAATCGGTGCGGCCTTTTAGTCACGCCGGACGATAAAACCCGAAAATGGACCGGGCGCGGCGACAAACCGGCCCGTCATTTCGCAATCGTGGTTGATCGGTCGTGTTTTGACCGTAATGTCAGGACTTAAACATCATGACAACAGCCCTTTCATGAGATTTCCCGGCCGGCCTTTCCTGTCGCTCCCCAGCCTGATCGGGCGCGGGGGCAAGGGGAGCGTGGCGCTGATCACCGCCCTCGCCGCGCCCTTGCTGCTGGCCTCCACCGGGCTCGCCGTGGATATAGGCTATTGGATGCAGCAGCAGGAAGCCATGCAGTCCGCGGCGGATGGCGCCGCCATCTCCGCCGGCATGGCGGCGAGAAGCGAGGTAACCTCCTCCAGCACGCTCAACAGCTTCGTCTCTGGCAGTGGCCCCATCTATGCGGCGGCCGGCGCCAATTTCGCCACCAATTTCAAATATAATTTCGCAACCTCCGGCAGCGCGCGGGTCAGCCTGTCCGTCGGCAGTTACGGCACCACCCATGGCGACACCTCCGCCACCATGAAAGCCTCCGTCGTCGCACCGCGCGGCAGCTTCTTCTCCCGCGTCGCCGGGCCTGGCCTGCCCGGCATGCCGAGCGGCACACAGGGCACCTCGGCCCAGGTGCAGCTGGTCGCCAATGCGAGCAGCTATTGCGGCGTCATCGGCGGCGGCGGCATCACCATGTCCGGCGGCAGCGGCTGGCTGCAAGCCGACGATTGCGGTTGGTATAGCGGTAAGTCGAGCGGGGCGGGCATCACTGTCAACGGCTCCGCGAAGGTCAGCGGCACCACGGTCGCCACGGCCGCTTCCTCCGTCAGCGCGCCCAGCTATTCCGGTTATATCGGCACCTCCACCAGCCCGCCGAATAACGGCGACACCTCCACCGTCACGCTCAACGCATCGACACCCACCGATGAGCTGGCGGGCATGAACGCGCTCGACACCTTTATCTGGGCATCGTCTTGGAGCGTTCCCTCAGCCCCGAGCATGACCGGGCCCGTCACACCCAACCTCGGCTATAACAAAGCCGGCTATTGCGGCACGGACTATAAAGGCAATTGCGCCCTGCCTCCCGGCTATTATCAAGGCATTGGCAGCAGCAGCAATATCAACTCGCTGATCATGAACAGCGGCGCCAGCAACGGCACCATGCGCATCACCGGCGGCTGGGGGGTGAATTCCAACACGACGACCACGCTCAATGGCGATTATTACTATATCGATGGCGGGATGACCGCCTATGCGCAATCGGGCATGACGGCGAGCGCCGGGACCACCTATCTGACCTGCGGCACGCGCGGCACCTATTTCTGTTTCGTGGTCAATGGCCAGACCAAATTTCAGAATACGGGCTACAGCTTTCCGGCGGGGGTCTATTTTTTCACCGGCCCGGGCAGCGATTACGCGGTCAACGTCAATACACAGAGCCTGAGCATCGGCGCCAGCACCATGTATGTGAATGGCGGCATCGAGTTCACCGGCAGCAACGCCAATGTCACCTTCGGCACCGGCACCTATTTCTTCAACAGCTATAGCAGCTCAAAACCCGCCCTCTATAACAAGAACGCCACCGTCACGTTTTCGGGCGGCACCTATTTCTTCAATGGCGGGCTGGATGTCGCGGGCAATGGCACGATGAATTTCGGGCCGGGCATCTATTATATCGAGAACGGCAATCTGGTCTTCGAGTCAGGATCTCACGTGACCGCCAACGGCGCCACCTTCGTGCTGGAAAACGGAGCGGGCTTCCAGTTTCTGGGCGGGTATGTCGGCCTCAACCTCACCGCGCCGACCAGCAATTGCGTGGAGCCGGACGATTACCCCGAATCCGCTTATCTTTCCGTATTTCCCTATGACGGCACCAATGGGGAAGGCATTTGCGGCATCTCGATCTATCAGGCGCGCGACGACTCAACCGCCGACACCATCGCCGAGGGCGCCAGCACCTCCTTCAACGGCGCCATCTATATTCCCTCGGCGACCTTGACCATCAGCGGCGGCGCGGCCCTCAGCATCACCTCGACCGACCTGCCGGCCCTGACCGCCTATGGCCTGGTGGATAATAGCAGCGGCACCATCACGCTGACGGAAAACACCAGCTCCGGCTCCAGCAGCTCAGGCAGTTCCAGCGGCAGCGGGCTGACCTCCGCCACCGTGCTGCTCGTGCAATAATTCATGCCCCATCGTCTCCTCCCTTCGTTCTGGACGGGTCTGCTCTCCGCCAAGCGCGCCGCGGCGGCCGTGGAATTCGCCCTGGTGGGGCTGGCCTGCATCGCCTTTCTCATGGCGCTGATCAATCTCGGCCTGTTCGGCTACGATGTCAGCAGCCTGGCCCGTGCCGTGCAGCAGACCGGCCGATGGGCCGCCACGGAAGCCGCCGCCAGCTATGCCGCCAGCGGCGGCGCGATCACGACACCTTGCCTGAATGGCGACATCGCCACATTCAACGGCTTGGCCAAACCCGCGCTGCCGGGTCTTTCCAGCTCCAGCCTCACGACCGCCAGCGGCACCCAAACCACGGGCAACATGACCTTGACGGCAAGCTGGTCCGGCACCGCCGGCAGTGCCCCGGGCCTCTATCTCCTGCTGACCGGCACATATAAATGGCAGCCTCTGGGCTTTAGCGCGTTCGGCGCCATTTCCATTCCCATGCGGATTTCCAGCGCCGCGACCGTTGTGGGCAGCACCAGTTCCGATGCTTCAGTGAGCAGTTCATGCGCCAATACCTATTGAGACGCACGCCAAGGCGCGGAAATGGCCGCCGGGGCGCCGCCTCGGTCGAATTCTCACTGGTCGCGGTGCTCTTTCTGCTGCCGCTGATCGCGGGCTCGGCCGATTTCATCGCCATCATCACCGCGCGCGCGCAGCTCAACACCGCTTTGCAGGCCCTGCAATATTACGCCTGGGCCAACCAGTCCCAGGCCTCGAACATCACCAGCAGCACCACGACCACCCAGGAGACCGCGCTGATCAGCGCGATCGACAGCACACATGATACGTTCCAGATCACACTGAACGCGGGCAGCACATCGGGCAGCTACTCGACCCTGGTTTATGCCTGCGTCAACAGCACGGCCTCGCCAGTCTCGATTTCCGGGCCTTACAGCTCATCCTCATCCTGCTCCAGCGGACAGACGGTCCAGACCTATGTGCAATTCACCGTCAGCGCCAAGGTGAACCTGCCTTTTCCGCTGCCGGTCAAACTGACCAGCCCTTATTCATTGCGCGCAACCGGCGCGGCGCAGGTCAGTTAAGGCCATCGTCCTGGGGTCTCCTGGGGCCTCCTGGGGCCGGCCCCTTACCCCTTGAGCCGGTAGGGCACCACGCCGCGTTCGGCCGTGCCCGTATCCAGCGCCGTGCCCATGGGCGGCACGGAACGATGGCGGCAACTTGTCCGCTCGCAAGCCCGGCAGCCCGGGCCGATCGGGTCCGGCAAATCGGGATTGTTCAAATCCAGCCCGGAGGCATAGACCGTCTGCGCCGCATGGCCGATCTCACACCCCAGCACCACCGCCACGGCACGCGGCCGGGCGAGATAAGACCCGCCGCCACGCCCCACCGTGCGGGCAATGTTCAGATAGGTCGCGTCATCGGGCGTGCGGGCGAGTTGAACCAGCACCTCCCCCGGATGCGCGAAGGCGCGATACACATTCCAGAGCGGACAGGGCCCGCCGAACTGCGCGAATTGAAACCGCGTGGCCGAAGAGCGCTTGAGCACGTTGCCGGCAATGTCGGTCTTGACGAAATAAAATGGAATCCCCGGCAGCTCGGGACGCTGCATGGTGGAAAGCCGATGGCAGATTTGCTCGAAACTGGCGCCGAACTGGCGTTGCAGGCGCTGGATGTCATACCGCGCCGCCAGCGCCGCCGCATGAAAGCGCCGGTAAGGCAGCATCAAGGCGCCGGCGAAATAATTGGCCAGGGCCATGCGCGCCAGCCCCCTGGTTTCCTCCGATGAGAAATTCCGCCGCTTCAGCTCCGCCTCGATCGTTCCTTGATGCTCAAGCTGGCCCGTTACATGCGCCAGCCAGAACACCTCGCTCTCGGGAGCGGCATCGCCGGTCACGTAAAGCTCACCCGCCTTGCGGTTGAGGCGCCAGAACAGCCCCGCCTCCAGCAAGCCGGGCATCGCGACGATGGAAATTCCGTGCATGTCGCGCAAATGACGCCGCAGATCCTCCCGCAGCGTGAGCGGCTGGAAGCCCCGCGTTTCGAACAGCTCCTCCGCCGCGCGGTCGAGCGGTTCAAAATGATTGCGCCGGGACTGCACCCAGTCGCGCACCTCGTCATAAGGAAAACGCGGCAAGGCCGGAAAGGTTTGCAGCACCGTCTCGCGCTGCGCCGCATAGGCCCGGTAGAGCGTCATGAACGCCTCCGCCAGATGCGGCGCGCCGCGCACCAGGGCGGAGACTTCCGACTGAGCGCCGCGCAGGCTCCTGAATAGCGGGTCCGCAAGATCCTCACGCAGTTGCAATTCCCGCTTCGCTTCCTCGCCATCCGCAAAGTAGGTTTTTCGCAAACTCAGCACCGTGGCGGCACGATCCATCAAGCGCAAGGTCAATGGCCGCTGGTCGGCCTCGATCTGATTCAAGTAGCTCGGTGAAATACCTAGATTTTTTGCAAAATCAGTCTGCTTGAAGCCCGCACGTTCCCGGGCCCGGCGCAATCTCTGTCCCGCAAAAATTTTCTTTTCCGACACGGCCTGAATTTTGCAAATTTTGCAAAACCTGTCCAGCGCCTTCGCCCGAATCCGCACCGAACAGGCTGGACGCACGCCTGCTTCCGGCGCGAAGACAGGCCGCGAACACGGTGCCAGTCAAATGAAACTGCATGATGTCAAGGTCTATCCCTCGAAGACCCCCTTGCCACGCGAGGACCAGCTGGCATGGAAAATCGCCGGCGTGGCGGCCGACAAGGTGAAGGTGACGCCGGATGTCCGCGAAATGGTCATCAACCGCATCATCGACAACGCCGCCGTGGCCATTGCGTCCGTCAATCGCCATGCGCCCGTCTCCGCGCGCGGCGCGGCGCTGGGCCATCCGCGCAAAAACGGCGCGGCGCTGTTTGGCATGCACGCCACCACCCGCGTCAGCCCGGAATGGGCCGCCTGGGCCAACGGCACCGCCGTGCGCGAGCTGGATTTTCACGACACCTTCCTGGCGGCGGATTATTCCCATCCGGGCGACAATATTCCGCCCATCCTGGCCACCGCCCAGGCCATGGGAAGATCCGGCCGGGACCTGATCCGCGGCATCGCCACCGGCTATGAGATTCATATCGACCTCGTGAAGGCGATCTGCCTGCATGCGCACAAGATCGACCATATCGCGCATCTATGCCCCGCCCAGGCGGCGGGAATCGGCACGCTGCTCCGGTTGAAGCAGGAGGTCATCTACCAAGCCGTGCAGCAGGCCGTGCATGTCTCCTTCACCACCCGGCAATCGCGCAAGGGGGAGATTTCCTCCTGGAAAGCCTTTGCCCCCGCCCATGCGGGCAAGCTGGCCGTAGAGGCCGTGGACCGCGCGATGCGTGGCGAGGGCGCGCCCAGCCCGATCTATGAAGGCGAGGACAGCGTGATCGCCTGGCTGCTGGACGGGCCGGAAGCGCTCTATCATGTGCCGCTGCCCGAACCCGGCGAGGCCAAGCGCGCCATTCTGGACAGCTACACCAAGGAGCATTCCGGCGAATATCAGTCCCAGGCGCTGATCGACCTCGCCTTCAGGATGCGCGAGGAGATCGCGGATGCCGAGGCGATCGAGCGGATTGTCATCCATACCTCGCACCACACCCATACGGTGATCGGCTCCGGCGCCAACGACCCGCAAAAGCTGGACCCGAAGGCCAGCCGCGAGACGCTGGATCATTCGATCATGTATATCTTCGCCGTGGCGTTGCAGGACGGGTTCTGGAACCATGAAAGCTCCTACGCCCCCCGGCGCGCCGCCCGGCCGGACACGGTACGGCTCTGGCACAAGATCGAAACGGTCGAGGATCCGGAATGGACCCGGCGCTATCACACGCTGGACATCGCCGAAAAAGCGTTTGGCGGGCGCGTCGAGATTTTTTTCAAGGACGGCTCCCGGCTCGTGGATGAAATGGCCGTGGCCAACGCGCACCCGCTGGGGGCGCGGCCTTTCGCGCGGGCAGATTATATCCGCAAATTCAAAACCCTGACGGATGGCCTCATCACCACGCGCGAGAGCGCGCGGTTTCTGGAGGCGGCGCAGAATCTGCCCCGGCTGAAGGAAGGGGAGCTGGGCGCGCTGAACGTGGCGGCGCCGCGCGGCACGCTCGACCAGTCCCGCCCGGGCATTTTCTGAACCGGGTCCGGCTCATGGACACACGACACCATCCGCGCCCCTTTCCGAGGAGGGGGGATTCATCCCAAAACAGCGCCAACCAAAACGCAGGAGAAGCCTTTCATGAGTGAAACATCCACCTTGCCGAAACCCAAGAAATCCGTTGCCCTTTCGGGAGTCGCCGCGGGCAACACCGCCCTGTGCACGGTGGGCCGCAGCGGCAACGATCTGCATTATCGCGGCTATGACATCCTGGATTTCGCGGAAGCCTGCGAGTTCGAGGAAATCGCGCATCTGCTGGTGCATGGCACGCTGCCCAACAAGGCGGCGTTGAGCGCCTACAAGGCCAAGCTGAAGGCGCTGCGCGGCCTGCCCGCCGCCGCCAAGGCGGTGCTGGAGCAGATCCCCGCCGCCGCGCACCCCATGGATGTGATGCGCTCTTATGTTTCCGTGCTCGGCACGGTCCTGCCCGAGGCGCACGACCACAACCAGCCCGGCGCCAAGGACATCGCCGACAAGCTGATGGCCTCGCTCGGCTCCGCCCTGCTCTACTGGTATCATTACGCCACCAACGGCAAGCGGATCGAGGTGGAAACGCCGGATGATTCCATCGGCGGGCATTTCCTGCATCTGCTGCACGGCAAGGCGCCCAGCGAGAGCTGGGTCCGGGCCATGCATACCTCGTTGATTCTCTATGCCGAGCATGAGTTCAACGCCTCCACCTTCACCGCGCGCGTCGTGGCGGGCACGGGATCGGATTTCTATTCCAGCATCGCCGGCGCCATTGGCGCGCTGCGGGGCCCCAAGCATGGCGGCGCCAATGAAGTCGCCTTCGAGATCCAGAAACGCTATGACAGCGCGGACGAGGCCGAGGCCGATATTCGCAGGCGCATGGAGGCCAAGGAGGTCATTATCGGCTTTGGCCATCCGGTCTATACGATCTCCGATCCGCGCAATGTGGTGATCAAGCGCGTCGCCAAGCATCTCTCCGACGAGGCGCAATCGCCCAAGATGTACGACATCGCGGCACGGATCGAGACGGTGATGATGGAGACGAAGAAGATGTTCCCGAACCTGGATTGGTTCTCGGCCGTCTCCTACCATATGATGGGCGTGCCAACCGCCATGTTCACGCCGCTCTTCGTCATTGCCCGCACCTCCGGCTGGAGCGCGCATGTGATCGAGCAGCGCGTGGACGGCAAGATCATCCGCCCCTCGGCCAATTATAACGGACCGGAAAATCTGACCTTCGTGCCCCTGGCGGACCGCTGAATTCCCTCCCCGCCGGGACGATCCGGCGGGGATTTTATTTATGGAGACCATCCATGACGTATTTGAGCGCAGATTTTTATCCCAACCTTCCCGCCGGCGAGCGTTTCCGCAAATTGCTGGAGCAGCCGGGCATTCTCGCCATTCCCGGCACCCATAACGGGCTGGCCGCGCAACAGGCGCGCAATGCCGGGTTTCCGGCCTGCTATCTGTCCGGCGCGGCGATGACCGCCTCCATGGGGCTGCCGGATCTCGGCATCATCACGGTGGATGAAGTCACCTTCTTCATCCGCCAGGTGGTGCGCGCCTCCGGCCTGCCGGTGCTGGTGGATGGCGATACCGGCTATGGCGAAGCGCTGAATGTGATGCACATGGTCCGCAGCTTCGAGGATGCCGGCGCGGCGGCGGTGCATCTGGAAGACCAGATCCTGCCAAAGAAATGCGGCCATCTGAACGACAAGAAGATTGCCCCGGCACAGGAGATGGCCGCCAAGATCGCCGCCGCGCGCGCCGCGCGCCGCCATCTCTACATCATCGCCCGCACCGATGCCGCCGCCTCGGAAGGGCTGGATGGTGCCGTCGCGCGCGCCAAGCTCTATATGGACGCGGGCGCGGATGCGATCTTTCCCGAGGCGCTGAACACCGAGGAGATGTTCCGGGCCTTCGCCCAGCGCATGCCAGGCGTGCCGCTGCTGGCCAACATGACCGAGTTCGGCCGCACCCCATTCTACACCAAGGAACAGTTCCAGGATTTCGGCTATAAGATGATGATCTGGCCGGTGACCTCCCTGCGCGTGGCGGCCCTGGCGCAGGAGAAGCTCTACAAGGCCATCGCCAAGGATGGCGGCGCCCAGAACTGCGTGGACGACATGCTCACCCGCAAGGATCTTTACGCCACCATCGATTATGCCGGGTTCGAGGCGCTGGACGCGACGATCGTGAAAACGATCGTGCCCGAAGGCATGCCGCAGTAACCCCTCGCCGAGACGGCATGGATCGCCTAAATAGGATTCATGCCGCACGACGCGCCCCCGCAGACACGCGATGTTCCCGCCATGCTGAAAGCGGCGGAGATGTCCTGCGCCCAGAACGGCACGCAACTGACCGCGCTGCGGCGGGATGTGCTGGATCTGATTTTGCAGGCGGGCATGCCGGTCACGGCCTACCAGCTTCTCGACCGGCTGAAGCCGTTACGCAAATCCGCCGTGCCGCCGACCATCTACCGCACGCTGGAATTTCTGCTCGAAAACAAGCTGATCCATAAAATCGAGCGGCTGAATGCCTTCGTGCCCTGCGCGGAGGCGGATCACGACCATGCCGACGCGCAATTTCTGATTTGCAAGAGCTGCGGCGGCGTCACCGAAATCGAGGATCACGCTGTCTCCGAGGCGCTGGCCAAGGCCGCCGCGCGGCATGGCTTTACAACCTGCCGGGCCGTGGTGGAGGTGGACGGGTTCTGCGCCGCCTGCGCCGCCAAGGCGCGGGAGCCCGCTAGCCCGGTTTAAGACGCGCCAGCAGATAGATCACGGCGGCGCCGGTACCGGTGAAAAACCCCACCGGCCAATTGCTCACATAAGCCAGCCCCAGCGCCGCCCAGACCAGCGCCAACGCCAGCCCCATGGCCAGAACCAGCCCCGCCCCCGGCCGCGCGCAGAGCCGCGCCGCCGCCGCGCCGGGCCCCAGCATTAAGCTGAAAACCAGCAGAGCCCCCGTGACCGGCACGGCGAACCCCGCCGCCAGCGCCAGCAGCCCCAGAAAGGACAGATCCGCCAGCCAGGGCCTGCCGCCCTGCACTTCCATCAATTCCGGCGACAGGGCCGAAAGGCACAAGGGCCGCAGCCCCAGCCACAAGGCCAGCGGCACGCAAATCCCGATCAATCCCAGCATCGGCAGGTCCGACCGGCCAATCGCGAAGACCTGCCCGAACAGCAGGCCATAAACCGACCCCGCATAATGCCCGGACAGCGACAGAAACAAAGCCCCCAACGCCAGGAGTGCCGCCAGGAGCAAGGCGGTGGCGGCATCGCGCCGGACATGAAGCTGCGCCAGCACCAGCATGCCCGCCCCGCCCAGCGTAAAGCCGGCCAACCCGGCCCAGAGCGGAAACCCGAACAAGGAACTGGCCGCGGCCCCCGGAAACGCCGCCATCGGCAAGGCATGGGCCGCGAACCCGGCACGGCGCATCACCACGAAGAAGCCCGCCGCCCCCGCCGCCAAGGCCACCAGGCTGGCGGCCAGCCAGATATCGGCGAAATAGCTCATGCCCGCCGCCTCAGCCCGGAGGCCGCGTAAAACAACAACAGCAGCCCCACGATGAAAAAGCTCACCGGCCAGGTCCGCCCGGGAATCCAGCCATAAGACAGATAGGCCAGGACGATTCCCCCCCAGCAGGCCGCCAGCCCCAGTAGGATCGACAGCAGCACCGCCATGCCCGGCCCCCGCGCCAAGCGCAGCGCCACCGCCGCCGGGCCGATGAGCAAGGCCGTGGCCAGAATGGCGCCGACCGTCATGGCCGCCAGCGTGACCCCAAGCGCCAGCAGCAGCAGAAACCCCACCCCCAAGGCGCGCACGGGTGCGCCGGCGATCAGCGCCAGATCCTGATTCAGCGAGGCCAGCAACAAGGGCCGGGCGATGACGGCCATGACCGCCGCGCACAGCGCCGCCAAGGCGCAGGCCCAGCCCGCCGTGCCCGGCGGCGCGGAGAACATCGCCCCGAACATCACCGTTTGCGCGGCACCGGAAGCGCCATGCCCGGTGATGCAGAAATGCAGGAACAGCGCCGTCACGCCCAGCCCAGCACCCAGCAATATTCCCGCCGCCTCGTCCCGCGCGGCGGCGCGGCGCGGTTGCAGGATTTCCAGCGCCCCCACACCGGCGATGCCGAGCAGCAAAAACCCCAGCAGCGGTGAGATGCCAAACAGCAGCCCCGCAGCGCCGCCGGCGCTGCTGACATCCGCCAGCGCATGGCCCGCGAAGGCCTGGCCGCGCAGCACCGTGAACAGCCCCAGCGCGCCGCAAACGAATGCGGCGGCACCGCTCAACGCCAACGCCATCTGCACCGGGCCACTCTGAAAAAAGGCCAGCATCAGGGAATGGCCGTCACATGTTCGAGATCGTGGGTATGATCGTGCGTGCCGCCCGCGACGACGAGAATCCGCCCATGCACGCGGATGACATCGATATGATAACCATAGAGGGCGGACAGCACCTCCGTGCGCACCACCTCATGCACCGGGCCGCTGAGCGCCTTGCCGCCCGCCACGTAAACGATCTGGTCCATCACCGGCAAAAGCGGGTTCATGTCATGGGCCGAAAGCAGCACCGTCACGCCCCGCTCATGACACAGGCGGTTGAGCAGGGCGACGATTTCCGCCGCCGCCTTGATGTCCAGATTGGCCAGAGGCTCGTCGAGCAGGATCAGATCCGGCTCACGCACCAGCGCGTGCGCGATCATCACACGCTGCTGCTGACCGCCGGACAGACGGCCGATGCGCTGATCGGCGAAGTCCTGCGCCTCCACCGCCCGCAACGCCGCCTCGATTTGCGCGCTCCGCGCGCGGGATGGCAGGGCCAGACCGAATCTGTGCCCCCCCAGCCCCAGCGCCACGAAATCCCGTGCCCTGACGGGCAGATCCGGTTCCATGAAAATCTTTTGCGGCACGTATCCCAGCGGCCCATGTGTCTCGATGGTGCCACGCGAGGGCAACAACCCCAGAATGGCGCGCAGCAGACTGGTCTTGCCCGCGCCATTGGCGCCGATCAGCCCGCAAAACGCGCCGCGCGGCAATGTGAAGCCGATCTCCCGGAGAATCTCCCGCCCGCCCCGCGCGACGGAAAGGTCCGCGACAGTGAGGGCGGAAGAGATCATTTGGCGCCAGCCGCCGTCAGGGCCTGGTCGAGCGCGACCGTCGCCTGGAGCATCCAGTCCTGGTAGTTTTTCGCGCTGGCGGGCATCAGCTCGTAAACGGGCACGACCCGCACGTCATGCTTCTTGGCCAGGGCCAGCAGGGCTTGCGTCTGCGGGTCCGTCACCTGCACGTTATAAGCGAAGAGCTTGACCTTCCGGTCCTTCAGCAATGCCTCCTCCTTCGCCACATCCTGGGGAGACGGGTCGGTGTCGTTCATCACCGAGAGTTCAAAAGAGAACGGCGTCATGATCTTCAACCCGGCTTCGTGCAGCAGATAATCCGCCACCGGCTCCGTCACCGCAACCGGGGCCCCGGCGAAAGATGCCTTGACCTTCGCGATTTCCTGCTTCCAGGGCGTGAGCGAGGCGTCGAAAGCCTGAAGATTGGCCTCGTAGGCGGCCTTGTGGGCGGGGTCCTTCGCCTCGAAGAACGCCGCCGCCGCCGCCGCCACGGCGGGCATGGTATCCGTGCGGTACCAGAGATGCGGATTGGGCGTGCTGTCGGGCAGGCCCAGCAGCTTTTGCGCGCTCAGCACCTTTGCGTTGGTGCCCGCCACCATTTTATCGGCCCAGGAATCATACCCCAACCCATTCTCGACCACGAGGTCGGCGCCATGAAAGGCCGCCGCCACGCTCGGCGTCACCTCGAACTCATGCGGATCGGTATTTGGGTTCGACTGGATGGCCGTCACCTTCACATAGGGGCCACCGATCTGTTCCAGAACATTGGCGTACTGGTTTTCCAGCCCCACCGCATGCAGCAGCGGCTGCGCCATGGCCAGATGCCCGGCCAGCGCGAAGGCGGCGCCCAATCCCAAACGGCGAATCATCATTCTATCCTACTCCCTGCGTTACGGATAGAATGATATATTATATCATTTTAGACGTCCAGAGGCTCCTCGCATCCACACAGAGCCGCCAGCCCCTGCCGGTCGCGTATTCTGATCCGGCGGGCGGTGACCAGCTCCAGCAGGCCTTCTTTCTCAAGCTGCCCCATGGTGCGCGAGATGGTTTCGATTGTCAGCCCGAGATAATCGGCGATGTCATGGCGCGCCATCGGCAGGGTTTCCACATCCTCCGACGTGCCGGGCAGCATTTCCAGCAGAAAAGCCGCCAGCCTCTGCCCGGCGCTGGACCGGCCCAGAAGCTGGGAATGCGCCTGCGCGCGCGCCAAGGAGCGCATGGCGTGGCCATAAAGCTGAATGGCCGCGGCGGGGTCTTTTTCCATCCCCTGGCAGCGCATCCGCACCACGGCGCAGGCGGTGACCGCCTCCGCCGAGAGCAAATGCTCGCCCGCAAGCTCGAAACCGAACACATCGCCCGGTTTGCAGAACGCGTTGATGTGACGCCGGCCATCGGGCTGGAACTTGCAGCAGCGCACCACTCCGCTCACCAGGCGGTACATGCTGCCCGCCGTATCCCCCTGCGCATAGATGCTCTCATCGGGCGCAAACCGCAGAACCGGCTGCGATTCCCGCGAGGCATGGCCCGGCCGTACCACCGCCGGGCCCGCGCCATGTTCGCCAGTATGAAGCATAACCGTTGCCGACATCCTTCATCTCCCATCATTCATGACGATGGCGACAGCTAGCGCCGGAGCGGGTCAGGGCGGTATCCGGTTTCCCCCTTAGGTATTTGTACTTAAAAGTTGCCGCCTGTGGCTGGTCACGCAATCCATGATTGCATCGATCAGCCGGTTATCCATGATCGGCCGTTCCAGCACGAGCCAAACCCCGGCCTCGGCCGCGCGCGCGCCCAGGCTGGCCGTGAACAGGCTGACCAGCAGAATGGCGGGAGCCCGCGCCCCGCGCGCCCGCGCGGCACGCAGCAGGGCGCACCCATCGACACCGGCGGGGCCGTCTTTCAGAACCAGGCAATGCGCCTCGCGCAGCACCGGGGACGCCAGCAGGGACGCCGCATCCGGGCAGAGGCGGACATCCACCCCATCCATGCCGAGCACGAAGCGCAGCGCCTGACCGACGGGCTCGTCATCGGAATAGATCAGAACAACAGGCCCGGCCTCGGCCATCTTGGAAACCTCTCGCATTCTCAACCCATGCCGTTATAACGGGCAAAGCCTCCCATGACTTTAGCCGAACAGGCTCAAGCTGCCTTGATACAGCGCAACTTCACGGCCTTTTGAACGGGCATTTCTGGCGTTGCGCTACGATTTTAATCGGGTAATGTCTTTCAATCCGGACCCCGGCAGGCGGGCTGGGCCGGGCATTTTCAGCATGGGAGACTACATGAAAAAATTATTCGCACCGGCCCTTGCCGCGGCCTGCATGCTCGGCATGGCATTGCCGACAGCCGCCTTCGCCAAGGATTTCACGCAGATCAAATTCGGGGTGGACGCCACTTATCCGCCATTCGAGAGCATGTCCCCGTCCGGCAAGATGGAAGGCTTCGACATTGATCTGGGCAAGGCCATCTGCGCCGAGCTGAAAGTGAAGTGCGTGTTCGTCAGCCAGTCCTTCGACGGCATCATTCCGGCCCTGAAGGCGCGCAAGTTCGATGCCATTCTGTCCTCCATGACCGTGACACCGGAACGCGCCAAGCAGATCGATTTCTCCTCCGAAATGTATGACGAGCCGACCAGCATGGTCGCCAAGAAAGGCTCGGGCCTGACCCCCACCGTCGCCAGCCTGAAGGGCAAGACCGTGGGCGTGGAAGCCGGCACCATTCAGGAAGCCTATGCCAAGACCTATTGGCAGCCGAAGGGCGTCAACGTGGTTTCCTATCAGGGCCAGGATCAGGTTTATGCCGATCTGCTCTCCGGCCGCCTGGATGCCTCCCTGCAAGATTCCGTCGAGGCCGATTATGGGTTCCTGAAAACCCCCAAGGGTGCGGGCTTCGCCTTTGCCGGCAATGTCACCGACGATCCGAAGGATGTGCTGGGTTCCTACGTCGCCATCGGCGTGCGCAAGGACGAGCCGGAATTGCTGAAGAAGATCGACTGGGCCATCGCCGAACTGCACAAGACCGGCGAGTATGACAAGATCCAGGCGAAGTATTTCAACTTCAACATCTATAACGCCGAAGCCGCCAAGCAGGCGCCTTGATCACCTGACCGGCCGGTCCTGGCGCAACGCGCCAGGGCCGGCACCCCTGCCAGGGATACAGCATGTTCAATCTCGCCGGCTACGGGCCGCAGATCTTCGCCGGGACGATCACCACGGTGGAGCTGTCGGTCCTCTCCCTTCTTCTCTCCTTTGTCATCGGACTCATCGGCGCTTCCGCGAAACTTTCCAAAGCGCGCGCGGCGCGCGTCGCCGCCACGGTCTATACCACCATCATCCGGGGCGTGCCGGACTTGGTGCTGATGCTGCTGATTTTCTACTCGCTGCAAATCTGGATCAACGACATCACGGACTGGCTCAACAGCCTCCAGAACAGCTTCGATTTCGGCTTCGACCTCGACCCCTTCACCAGCGGCGTCATCACGCTGGGCTTCATCTATGGCGCCTATTTCACGGAAACCTTCCGCGGCGCCTTTCTGGCCGTGCCGAAAGGCCAGCTTGAAGCCGCGCGTGCCTTCGGCATGAAACCATTTCACGTCTTCCGCCGCGTGCTGTTTCCGCAAATGATGCGCTATGCGCTGCCCGGCCTTGGCAATAACTGGCAGGTGATCCTGAAAGCCACGGCGCTGGTCTCGATCATCGGCCTGTCGGACGTGGTGAAGGCCGCGCAGAACGCGGGGCAGGCGACATTCCGCACCTTCTTCTTCATCTGTGTCGCGGGGGCCGTGTATCTGGTCCTCACCATCATCTCCAATGGCGTGCTGCTCTATCTGGAACGCAAATATATGATCGGCGTCAGAAAGGCGGTTCTATGATCTATATCCTCGATCATTACTGGCGCCAGCTGCTCTATTCCGACGGCTACCACATGACCGGCCTGGCGATGACACTCTGGCTGCTCATTATTTCCTGCGCCGTCGGATTCTGCCTGGCGCTTCCGCTGGCCATCGCCCGCAATTCCAAGAATCCGTTCATCTGGGGGCCTGTCTGGCTCTATGGCTTCATCTTTCGGGGCACGCCGCTCTATGTGCAGCTCCTGCTGATCTATACCGGCGTTTACGGGCTGCATTTCGTGCGTGAAACACCGTTCCTGGCGGATTTTTTCCGTTCGGCGATCAATTGCACCCTGCTCTCCTTCGCGCTGAACACTGGCGCCTACACCACGGAAATTTTCTACGGCGCGATTCGGGACACCTCGCATGGCGAGGTCGAGGCCGGGCGGGCTTATGGCATGTCCCGTTTCACGCTTTACCGGCGCATCATCATTCCCTCCGCGCTGCGCCGGGCCCTGCCCATGTACAGCAACGAGGTGATCCTGATGCTGCATGCCACCACGCTGGCCTTTACCGCCACCGTGCCCGATATTCTGAAGGTCACCAACGATGCCTATGTCGCCACCTATGCGCCGTTCGACGCTTTCGGCCTGGCGGCGTTGATCTATCTTTGCATCTCCTTCACGCTGATCTTTTTGTTCCGCCGGGCCGAACGGCATTTTCTCGCCTATCTGCCCAGATAACTTATCCGCCCAGGCAACCATCTGCCCAAGCAAACACCCCACGCGGGGCTGATCTGCGTCAGTTGTGTTTTCAGGCCAACCGGTTAGGATAGCTGCCACAATCTTACCATGTGGGGCCATGCAGAAGAGCCGCTCCGAAAAAACCGCCACCATGCGGCCCTCGTCGGATGAGACCGATGGCATGGAAGCATCCTGGCTGGACCGGGAGGCGCATCTGCGCTCCATCCTGGACACCGTGCCCGACGCCATGGTCGTCATCGACGAAACCGGCATCATTCAATCTTTCTCCCTGGCGGCGGAACGGCTGTTTGGCTACAGCGCCGGGGAGGTCCAGGGGCAGAATATCAGCCTTCTCATGCCCTCTCCCTACCGTGAGGAGCATGGCCAGTATCTCGCGCGCTATCTCACCCATGGGGAAAAACGGATCATCGGCGCTTCGCGGGTGGTGATGGGTCTGCGCAAGAACGGCTCCACCTTTCCGATGGAGCTTTATATCGGCGAGACCACGATGCGGAACCGGCGGGCCTATACGGGCTTCGTGCGCGACCTCACCGAACGCCAGGAAACCCAGGCCCGCCTGCATGAGTTGCAGGCGGAGCTGGCGCATATGTCCCGCTTTACCGCCATGGGGGAAATGGCCTCCACCTTGGCGCATGAGCTGAACCAGCCGCTCACCGCCATCGCCACCTATCTGAATGGCTGCCGCCGATTGCTGGACCGCCATGCGGGCAACGAGCCGGCCATGCTGCGCGACGGCATTGAACGCGCCGCGGAGCAGGCCCTGCGCGCCGGGCAGATTATCCGGCGCCTGCGTGAATTCGTCTCCCGTGGCGAGACGGACCGGCGCGCCGAAAGCCTGCCAAAACTGATCGAGGAAGCCAGCGCCCTGGCCTTGATCGGCGCGCGGGAAAATGGCGTGCGGGTGAGCTTCGCCTTCCATCCGGATTGCCCCTGCGTGGTTGCCGACAAGGTCCAGGTACAGCAGGTTCTCGTCAATCTGATTCGCAACGCGATGGAGGCCATGCAAGACCTCGAACCCCGCGCGATTACCCTCTCGACCATTCCGCTGCCGGGCGGCATGACGCGAATCGAGGTGGCCGATAGCGGCCCCGGCATTGCCCCCGATGTCGCGGCGCGGCTATTCCAGCCTTTCATCACGACCAAGGCCTATGGCATGGGGGTTGGGCTGTCCGTCTCCCGGACCATCATCGAGGCCCATGGCGGCAAGCTGTGGGCGGAGTCGCGCGCGGGTGGCGGGGCCGTTTTCGCGTTCACCTTGCGGAGCATCGAGAGGGACGAGGCAGACCCATGACCAGCCAGATCGTGCATCTGATCGACGACGACGCGGCGGTGCGCCATGCCGTGGCGTTTTTGCTGGCCAGTTCCGGCATCGCCGTGAGAGCCCATGAATCGGCCCCGGCCTTCCTGGAGGCGCTGTCATCCATCCAACCGGGCTGCATCATCACCGACATCAGAATGCCCGGCATGTCCGGTCTGGAATTGCAACGCGAACTGACCGCCCGGCGGATCTTTCTGCCCGTGATCGTGATGACCGGGCATGGCGACGTGCCCCTGGCCGTGCAGGCGATGAAGGCCGGCGCTGTCGATTTCATCGAAAAACCTTTTTCCGACAAAACGCTTCTGGCCGCCGTCCAGGAAGCCATGGCGCGCTGGGAGCAAGACACCGCGCGGCAATGCCTGCGCGACGAGGCACGAACGAAGCTGGCGAGCCTGACGCCGCGCGAACGGGAAGTTCTGGAAAGGCTGGTCGATGGCCTGCCAAACAAGAGCATCGCCCACGAGCTGAAGATCAGCGCCCGCACGGTCGAGGTGCACCGCGCCAATCTGATGTCGAAAATGGGCGCGCATAGCCTGTCCGAGCTGGTGCGGATGGCACTGCCGTCCCTGCCGCTCGACGCATAGCCCCCAATAAAATGGCCGGCCCGGAAACACCGGGCCGGCCATGAACTCTGAACTCTACCCTTTCGAAAGCGCGATCAGCCGCGCAACGCCTTGGGCATGGCGGCAATGGCGTGATCGATCAGGGAGGTGTCGGTGTCGTTGCTCACGGTATCGCGCAGGATAGCGGCGGAGGCCGCCGTGGCGATGTCGATGGCAGCGGCGCGGACTTCCTTCACGGCGGCGGCCTCGGCTGCGGCGATGCGTTCCATCGCCATCTGCTCCCGGCGGAGGGCGGTCGCTTGGGCCTCGGCGGCCAGATCGGCCCTGAGGCGGTCGGCTTCGATCTTGGCGGTCGCCAGGATCTGCTTGGCATCCTCCGCCGCCTGAGCCTGCTTGCGCTTGGCATCGGCCAGCATCGCCTCGGCTTCGGCCTTCAGCTGCGCGGCCTCGTCCAGGGCCGCTTGCACGGCCTTGGTCCGGGCGTCCAGCAGATGCCCGATCGCCGCCAGCACCCGGCGCCCCGCGATCAGCGCGAAGATGAAGACGGCGACAAACACCCAGAAGGTGCCATGCGCCCAGAAATTCGCGTGGAGAGCGTTATATTCCATCGGTCAAGCCGCCTTTCGCGCGGCCAGCGCGTCATCGACACGCTGTGCCAGCTCGCCTTGCCCGGGCACGGAGCCGGTCAGTTTGAGCAGGATGTCGCTGGCGGCCTCGGCGGCCACCGGCCTGATCGCCGCCATGGCGGCGGCCCGGGCGGCATCGATGCGCACCTCGGACTCGGCGAGCTTGGCCTCCAGCTTCGCGTTCAGCTCGGCGGCCTTGTCGGCGGCCTCGGCCTTAGCGTTGGCAACCGCCTTCGCCACCTCGGCCTGGGCATTGCTGCGGGCGGTGGAGAGCGTGGCCGTCAGCAATGCCACCGCGCGGTCGGCTTCCTGTTTGGCGGCGCGGGCCGCGGCCAGGTCACGCGCGATGACGGCGGCGCGATTCTCCAGAACCTTACCCATCTGGGGCAAGCCCCAGCGCGAGAGCAGGAGGTAAAGCACCACCAGGATGACCGCCATCCAGCCCACCTGGTCGAAGGTGAGCGGGTTGGAGAAATTCATCTGCGGCATCGTGCCCTCCGCCAATGCGGCGGTGGGGGCCAGAGCCAGCAGCAGAGCGGTGCTGAACCGGCGCATCTTAGGTGAACAGAATAACCAGCGCGATGACCAGCGCGTACAGCGCCACGGCTTCTGTCAGCGCGAAGCCGAGCAGAACGTCGCGGAACATGGCATCACGGGCGGCCGGGTTGCGGCCGACGGAGGACACGAAAGAACCGAACAGGTTACCGATACCCACACCGGCACCGGCGACACCGATGGTGGCGAGGCCGGCACCGACATCCTTGGCGAGCAGAGCGGCAGACTGAGGATCCATGTAACTTTCCTTTCCGAAAGAGGCTTTTATAGGGTCTGGTCAGGACATATGCGGGCAATGGGCCTAGTGCATATGCACTGCGTCATGCAGATACAGACAGGTGAGAATGGCGAAAACATAGGCCTGCAACCCGGCCACCAGCAGCTCCAGCGCCGCCAGCGCCACGTTCAGGCCCAGCGGCACGATGGAGGCGATGGCGCCGAACACACCGAAGCCGGCGGTCAGCAGCAGCATGAAGCCCGCGAACACCTCCCACATCACATGCCCGGCGGTCATGTTCGCGAAAAGACGAACGGAGAGGGACACGGGGCGGGACAAATAGGAAATGATCTCGATGGGGACGAGCAGCGGCAGCAGCCAGCCCGGCACCCCGGCGGGAACAAAGAATTTCAGGAAGCCGAAACCGTGGATATAAAAGCCCACGGCGGTCGAGAAGATGAACACGAACAGGGCCAGCGCCAGGGTCACCGCGATATGCGAGGTGAAGGCGAAGAAATAGGGGAACAGCCCGATCAGATTGCCCAGCAGGATGAAACTGAAAATGGTGAAGACCAGCGGGAAGAAGCGCCGCCCTTCCTCGCCGATCGTGTCGATGCACATATGATGGACGAATTCGTACAGCACCTCGACCAGCGCCTGGACGCGCCCCGGCACGAGCGCCTTGGCCTTCAGCCCGATGGCGAACATGATGACGATGATGACGGCCGCCGCCAGCATCGCCTCGTTCGAGTTGGTGAAATTCACCGCGCGGCCAAGGGGCCCCAGCCCGGTGGTCAGGGTGAATTGTCCCAGCGCGTCGATCGATGGTCCCGCCATGTGTAACTACCCTGCCTGAAGCCGTCTTGTTCCGCCGCTCGCGCGGCGCCTCGTTAGCCCTTGCGTTCGGCCCGCAAGAGATTGCGCAGACCGGCCGCCAAACCCACTGGGACCATGAGGATCATCAGCCAGGGCTTGGTATGGAAAAGCCTGTCCAGCCCCCACCCGATCACCACGGCGATGACCATCGCGGCCACCATTTCAACCCCAAGGCGCATCGCCAGCTCTATGGCGCGTTGCGCCGAACCAGCATCGCTCTGGCCGGGTTCCTTGCGCTTGGGACCGCGGGCCGCTTCCTCAGCCGCCCGCAACCTAGCCTCAAACGCCTCTTTCTCCGGGCCGTCGCTCATGCGCCTCTCTCCTGCGAAACATCACCGGGAGGCTGCGGCGGTTGCTATCCTTACCCCCCCTGACTGTCAAGAATGAATAAGCGTTATAGTGCATGTGCGTCTTTTGTGCCAAAATCGCACAAGATGTGCTGTTGACGCGGTTACGGACGGACCGTCAGTTATTCCGCGAGTCATTGCAAATTTCGAGGATCCGCCTTGCCCGTGGAAATGCTGCGCGAATTGCCGCTGGACCAGATTCTGCTCGGCGATGCCGGGACGATGTTGCGCATGCTGCCCGACGCCTCGGTCAATTGCGTCTTCGCCGACCCGCCCTATAACCTGCAACTGCGTGGCGAACTGCGCCGTCCGGACGACAGCCTGGTGGACGGAGTCGACGACGATTGGGATAAATTCGACGATTTCGCCGCCTATGACAATTTCACGAGGGACTGGCTTTCCGAATGCCGCCGGGTGCTGAACAAGGACGGCACGATCTGGGTCATCGGCTCCTATCATAACATTTTCCGTATCGGGGCGATGATGCAGGATCTGGGCTTCTGGATCCTCAACGACGTGATCTGGCGCAAGACCAACCCCATGCCGAATTTCCGGGGGCGGCGTTTCACCAACGCCCATGAGACGATGATCTGGGCGGCCAGAAGCCAGCAAAGCCGTTATAAATTTAATTATCAGTCCATGAAGGCGCTGAACGACGACCTACAGATGCGCTCCGACTGGACGCTGCCGCTCTGCACCGGCAATGAGCGGCTGAAGAACACGCATGGGCTGAAGCTTCACCCCACCCAAAAGCCGGAAGCCTTGCTGCACCGGGTGATCATGGCCTCGACCGGGCCGGGCGACATCATCGTGGACCCGTTCCTGGGCACGGGCACCACGGCGGCGGTGGCCAAGCGGCTGCACCGGCATTTCATCGGCATTGAACGCCACCCGGCCTATGTGGAAGCCGCCTGGGGCCGCTTGCAGAGCGAGGAGCGCGTGCCGCGCAGCGCCGTGACCGCCCCCCCCTCGGGGCGCGAGGCGCCGCGCATCGCCTTTGGCAGCTTCGTGGAGCGCGGTGTCATCCGCCCCGGCACCCAGGTGATGGACAAGCAGCGCCGCTTCGCCGCTGAAGTCACGGCCGAGGGCGGGCTGGTGAGCGGGGGCCATCGCGGCTCCATCCATCAGGTGGGAGCCGCCGTGCAGAACGCGCCAAGCTGCAATGGCTGGACCTTCTGGCATTTCGAACGTGACGGGCAACTCGTGCCGCTGGATGTGCTGCGCAAGGAAAAACGGGAGGATTGACCCCTCCCCCCGCGCCGGTTTACCGGGCCGCCTTTCCCGAATCGCCGATCAGCCTCTGCGCCAGCAGCACCGGCGCCACCGTGAACAGGATGATGGCGAACACCACCACATTCACCTCCGGCAAATGCTGGCCAAGGCGGATGGCGCCGAAAATCCACAGCGGCAAGGTGTTTTGCGCGCCGGCGGTGAAGGTTGTAACGATCACCTCGTCGAAGGACAGCGCGAAAGCCAGCAGCGCCCCCGCCCCGATGGCGCTGGCCATCATCGGCAACTGCACCAGCCGGAAGGTCCGGAACGCATCCGCCCCCAGATCCGCCGAGGCCTCGGCGAGCGAGCGCGGCAGGCGCCGCAGCCGGGCCACCACGTTGTTATAGACGATCACCACACAGAAGGTGGCGTGCCCGGCGACGATGGTCCAGTAGGACAGATTGATCCCCCAGAAACTGAAATAAGCCGCCAGCGCCATGCCAGTGAGAATGCCCGGCAGGGCGATGGGCAGCACGGCGATGAAGCTTACCACCTCCTTCGCGGCATTGCGCATGCGCGCCACCGCCATGGCCGCCAGCGTGCCCAGGAGCATCGCCAGCAACGTGGCCAGGAACGCGACCTCCAGCGACAGGGCCAGGGCCTGCCTGACCGCGCCATTGCGCCAGGTATCGGCGAACCAGTGTAACGTGAAGCCCGCGATGGGCCAGGCCGGAATCGGCGCCGCGGAAAAGGCGTAGAGCAGGATCACGGCGATGGGGATGAACAAAAAGGCGAAGATGGCCGCCACCGCCACCCAGATGAGATGTTCAGAGCGCATCGAAGGCTCCCAATTTCCGGGCGATGAGCAGGAACACCGCCATCACCCCCAGCGGCAACACCGCATAGGCCGAGGCAAAGGGAATATTATTGGTAACCCCCACATTCGCGTAAACCACGTTGCCGATGAAATCCGAACCGCGTCCCCCCACCAGCATGGGGGTCACGTAATCACCCAGCGTGAGGGAGAAGGTGAAGATGGCGCCGGCCACCATGCCAGGCAGCGCCATGGGCAGCATCACGCGGCGGAAGGTGGCGAAGCCGCGCGCGCCCAGATCCGCCGAGGCTTCCAGCAGGCTGGGGGGAATCCGCTCCACGCTGGCGGCCACCGGCAGGATCATGAAGGGCAGCCAGAGATAGGAGAACACGATCCACATGGCCCAGTTGCTGTAGCCGATCTGCACATCCGGCAATCCAAGGCAACCCAGGGCCCAGTTCAAAAGCCCGTCATGCGCCAGGATCAGCCGCCAGGCATAGACGCGCGCCAGATAGCTCGACCAGAGCGGCACCATCACCGCCGCCATCATCACCGCGCGCAAGCGCGGGCCGGCCAGACGAATCATCGCATAGGCCACCGGCCAGGCAAGGACGATGTCCGTGACCGTGACGGCGGCGGCGATGCCGATCGTGCGCAGGGCGATATGGGTATAGACCGGAGCGGAGAGAAGCTGCTGGAAATTGGTGAAGGAAAAACCTGGAATGAGATCGCCGCTGAGGTCGTCCACCGTCCAGAAGGAGGTGACCAGCAGCGCGCCGATGGCCGCCAGATACAAGGCGGCGAACCACAAGGCCGGCAGCCCTAGCAGGCTGACGCTGGCCAGGGCGGGCCGGCGCCAACCCAGAGCGGACAGCGCCTTCATGCGCCCCCCTGGCCAGGCGGGACCAAGCGGGGGGACCAGCGCCCCCCCGCGAACACCTGGGACATCATCCCTTGATGGCCTGCCATTCGCGTTGCCAGGCGGCGTAATTCAGGCAGTCATGCTTGCCGTTGCCGCAATCGGTACGCGGGGTTTTCCAGAATTTGATCTGGTCGAAATAAGAGGCCGGGGCGTTGGCGTGGTACTGCGCGCAAGCGCCGGGTTGCTGGGCGTCCATCTCCTTGCAGGCGAGGGTGTTGGCCGGGGTTTCGCCGAAATAGATCGCCTGCTCGGCCTGGACTTTCGGGGTGGTGACCCAGTTGATCCACTCATAGGCGCAATTGGGGTGCGGGGCTTTCGCGGAGATCATCCAGCTATCGGCCCAGCCGGTGGCGCCTTCCTGGGGGATGGTGTCGGCCACCGGCACCTTGGCGGCCTGGAGCGTGTTGGTCTGGTAAGGCCAGGCGGCCCCCACCACGGCATCGCCCGAGGTGAAGAGCTGGATCTCGTCCGACGCCAGGGCCCAATATTTCTTGACGAGCCTGGACTGCGCCTTGAGCAGCGTCACCACCGCGTTCATCTGCGTCTGGTTCAGCTCATACGGGTCGGTAATGCCGAGCGAGGGGTCCTTCTTGGACAGGTACAAGGCCGCGTCGGCGATCTGGATCGGGTTGTCCGGCACGGTGATCTTTCCCTTATATCGCGGGTCGTAGATCACGGACCAGGAGGTGGGCGCCGTGGGAAACACCTTGGTATTGTAAAGCAGCGTGTTCGGCCCCCATTCGTAGGAGACGCCGTAATGCACCCCCTTCACGGTATTGAAGGGCGGGTTCTGAAGCTGGGGAATAAAATGTTTCCAGGCCGGGATGAGCTTCATGTTGATGGGCTGCACGTCGTGACCATAGATCAGCCGCAACGTGGCATCTCCCGAGGCGGACACGACATCGTATTGATCACCCCCGCCCGAACGCATCAGCGCCACCATCTCATCCGACGAGCCGGCATATTTGGCATGGACCATGCAGCCGGTGGCGGCCTCGAAGGGTTTCACCCAATCGTCCTGGGCATAGCCTTCCCAGGCCACCACGTTCAGCACGCCCTCGCCCTTGCCGATGGATTGCAGAGGCTCCATCGCCAGCGCCCCCTGGGCGATGGGCAAGGTTACCGACAGCGCCGCCGCCAGCCGGGCTAGTTTGCGTCTCAGACCGTCGCTCATTTCCGCTCTCCTTGTTGACTTGAACCGCCTATTTCAACGCAGGCCGACCTGGGCCACACAGCAAGCGCCGCATCCCCCGGGGCGAAGCGCAGCGCCCCCTGCACGGGCACGATATTCGCCTCCATCACCTGCAGGGCCGCGCCATCCTCCAGCGCCAGGCTGTAGCGCGTGACCGCCCCGAGATAGATGGCCTCGCGCACGGTGCCGGGCCGGGCCTCATACCCCGCCGGCACCGCGTTGCCGGGCGCCAGCAGATGCAGCTTTTCCGGACGCAGCAGCGTGTTGCCCAGAATGTTCGAGGAGCCGACGAAATCCGCCACGAACGCGCTTGCCGGGCGCTCGTACAGATCGAACGCCGTGCCGATCTGCTCGATCCTGCCATGGGAAAACACGGCGATACGGTCCGACATGGAGAGCGCTTCGTCCTGGTCGTGCGTGACATAGATGAAGGTGATGCCGGTCTCGAATTGCAGGCGCTTGAGTTCCTGCTGCATCTGGTGGCGCAGCTTGAGATCCAACGCGCCCAAGGGCTCATCCAGCAGCAACACGCGGGGCCGGTTGACCATGGCGCGGGCCAGGGCGACGCGCTGGCGCTGGCCGCCGGAAAGCTGGGCGGGCTTGCGGGCGGCGAAATCCACGAGCTTGACGGCATCCAGGGCTTTTTCAGCCTCGGCATGAGCCTGGGCTTTCGGCATTTTTCTGGCGCGCAGGCCATAGGCGACATTTTCCACCAGGGTGAGATGCGGAAACAGCGCGTAGTCCTGAAAGACGGTGTTCACCGCGCGCGCAAAGGGCGGCAGGGTGGCGACATCCTGGCCATCCAGCAAGATCCGCCCGGAATCCGGCCGTTCAAACCCGGCGATGAGGCGCAGGCTGGTGGTTTTGCCGGAACCGGACGGGCCGAGCAGGGTAAAGAACTCCCCGGCATGCACCGTCAGATCCAGCCGCGAAAGCGCCACCGCCCCGCCATAGCTCTTGGCCACCCCTTCAAGCTGCACGATGGGGTGGTTTTGTCTTGGATCTTGCATTCAGGCAGGATAACGACACCCCGCCCTCCGCCCTGTTGACCGGCGAACACAACCAGCCCGGCTGGGGCTGTATTCTCCGGTCAACAGGTTTTTCCGGGGAGCGGGCATAGTTCCACCAGCCTGATCAGAGAGGAATCATATGCCCGATCATCTGAAATTCTACATCGACGGCGCCTGGGTGGACCCGGTGACGCCCAACCGCATCGCCGTGATCGACCCTTCGACCGAGGAAATGTTCACCGAAATTTCCGGCGGGTCCGCCGCCGACGTGGACAAGGCGGTGGCCGCCGCCAAGGCGGCGTTCAAGAGCTATTCCCGCTTCTCCCACAAGGAGCGGGTGGAGCTGCTGGAAGCCTGCCTGGCTGAATATAACAAGCGCTACGACGATATCGCCGAAGCCTGCGCCAAGGAGATGGGCGCGCCGATCGCTTTCGCCAAGGAGGCGCAGGCCTGGGTGGGCCAGAAGCATTTCGAGGCGACGATCGAGAAGCTGAAAAGCTTCAAATTCACCGAGCAGCGCGGCACCACCATGGTGGTGAAGGAGCCGATTGGGGTTTGCGGGTTGATCACGCCCTGGAACTGGCCGCTGAACCAGATTGTGTGCAAGGTGGCTCCCGCCCTGGCGGCTGGCTGTACGATGGTGCTGAAACCCTCCGAGATCGCGCCGGTCAACGCGCTGATCTTCGCCGAGGCGATGCATGCGGCGGGCGTGCCGAAGGGGGTGTTCAACCTCGTGAACGGCACCGGGCCGGAGGTGGGCCAGGTGCTGGCCGGGCATAAGGATGTGGACATGATGAGCTTCACCGGCTCCACCCGGGCGGGCACCATCGTGGCGCGCGAGGCGGCGGCGACGGTCAAGCGCGTCTGCCAGGAGCTGGGCGGCAAATCCGCGAACATTCTGCTGGAGGATGTGGATTTGGAGGATGCGGTGCGCCAGGGGATTGGCGCGTGCTTCATCAATACCGGACAATCCTGCGACGCGGCGACGCGCATGCTGGTTCCAGCCAAGCTGCATGACAAGGCGGTGGAGATCGCGGTGGACGAGGCGGGCAAGCAGACACCCGGCCCGGCTTTTGCCGAGGGCACGGTGCTGGGGCCGCTGGTGAGCCAGATGCAATGGGACAAGGTGCAGAGGCTAATCCAGGCCGGGATCGACGACGGCGCGACGCTGGCCACTGGCGGGCTGGGGCGGCCGGACGGGCTGAACCGCGGCTACTTCGCCAAACCCACTGTGTTTGCCAATGTGAAGCCGGGCATGACCATCGAGAAGGAAGAGATTTTCGGGCCCGTGCTTTCCATTCTGCCGTATGAGACGTTGGAAGAGGCCGTGGAGATTGCCAACGACACGGTGTATGGCCTGGCGGCTTATGTGCAGGGCAAGGATGTTGAGAAGGTGCGTGACGTGGCCGCGCAGATGCGGGCCGGGTCTGTGTATCTGAACTATCCGGATATGGATTTCTTCTCGTCCTTCGGCGGATACAAGCAGTCCGGCAACGGACGTGAGTACGCGGATTGGGCGCTGCACGATTTCTTGGAGATTAAAAGCGTCGTGGGGTACGGGAGTTAGTTTAACACTTGGCCCGATTCTCCAATCGGGCCAAGCAGAGTGTTATTGCTCTAAAGGCAACTCCTCATTTTGAATTCGTTCTCTGCGTGTCTTTCTCTCAAGCCAAGCCACAAAAAATTTTTCTAAAATTTCAATTCGACCAACATGACTTTGTTGGTCGTTGGTGCTCCGATTAAGAGCATCATATCTCGCTAATTCAGCTCCCAATGCGGTATCCGATTTTATTGTTTTACCCTCTCTACCTCTTTTGCGAACATCCTCAAAGGCAAATAGAAACTCTCTTATTAACGGGTGCCTTTCCGACGATTGATTTCTAACAAACCAGTAATACACCGGAACAATCCCTGCTGACGACAAAAGGGAATCACGAGGAATAAAAATTTCCGACATATTTGCCATAGTATCTAAGACTCTTCTTCCGGCTAATTCCAATTGCTCTTGGCTCACAGGCGCAGCAGCAAATTCGTCCAGATTCTGCTTTTTTGTGGCGACCGGCTTGCCCATAAACTCAAATAGCAAAATCTTTGCCGCGGCATTCAAATCTGCCGCTCTGACAACACCAAAACGAATTCTATCTATAAAGAATTCATGCGAAGCGAGCGCTCTAATCAACGCAGGAACTGCTCCAACAACAGCATTCCGAACCTCTGCACCTGTCAAAGGCTTAGACTTATTCAGTCTAACAAAAATCTCATTAATATCGGATTCATCTTCAGCAAACACACTCATAATATCCAATGAGGCATTCTCAAATTCATCTGCAACTCTTGGGTAGTTACGCCGCAAGTCTTTTAAGCTTAACCCTCCCAATTTTAAATTTGGATCTTTTCTGAATTTAAAATCGTCCCTCAAGACAAAACGATCTTCAAAGAAATCAAAAACCGCTTCTAACCTCTGTTTTCCGTCAATAATTGCGTACGGGAGCTTAGAAACATTTAAAGGAGACTGCCCAATTTGGAAATCTGCAAGATATAACTTAGGTATATCGAATCCATTAATGATAGAGTCGATCAAATATGCCTTATCATTATCAGACCACAGCCTCCCACGTCTTTGGTAGGGAGGAGAAAAATCTATTTCATCTTTATGCTTATACCACCAAATTATAGTTTTTGGGCTATGAGGAGTAATTTTTAGATTTTTCATTGCGATAACCCGAAAGACCGTTTGTGTTCAAGGGAAAGACCAAATATGTCAGGATATATCGGTGAGTCTGATATACCTTTTCGAAACAATGATTTAGCCACATCATCGCGAAACTCTTTTTTGATCAAAACTTTCTGCAGCGTCCCTTGCTCAAATCCCCCCGCAGAAAAACACCTCTCCATTGATTCCGTTTTCTTTCCGAAAAGGGCAAACATCCCTCGTTGAGCAACGATACGAGGGCTGTTGTGAGTTCCATATATCATAATTGGAGAGTTTTTACGTTCATCAAGTTCAGTTTTTGGGCTATACGCTTTCACCTGCTCCTTGCCAGCATCAAGAACTCCACCTCCGTAAGAGATATCCGCAAGAGCCCCCTTATTCCAAGCCGCCGGATCGAGCATCCATAATGCAGCGTCATTTTTTGGCTCCCCACTAGCGTTTCTTTCACAAGATGACAGAGCAAAATAAAGAGCAATGTATGGACTTTCAGTCCAATCAAGTAGCCTAGTGGGAATTCCATAGTGCTGCATGTAGAACATTTGCTCCCACTCACTTTTGAACGCTTGACTGACAAAGGGTGGGGAGCGCTGCTCGAATACTGAAGACATTTGTTTCTCAATCTCATGAATTTCTTCAATGGTTTGCTTCGCGGGGTGGCGAAAGATCGAGGGGGATAGATGATGGTTAGATTTTTCTACCCCCCTAAACCAAGATACGTCATGGTCACCTTGAAAAGCTTCAACGACCTCCATAACCCCCGAAAAAGAAACGGGCTTATGAGACATTATTTTTGGCATCTTAACTCCGCAAACCCCCGCTTTACCTGGACCAGTCCACCAGGCGAAACAAACATGCCTCTGGAGTTGAACATTTCTATCTCGATTCATCAACATCCAGACCGCACACTACCCTGAATACGCTGGGTACTCTCAGCCTTGCCCCTTCCCCCATCCCAGCCTAATCTCCCCTCGTCAGAGGAAAGACGCCGGCCACGGGGAAACCGGGCGGGGGGACCAGAATAATGGGGTTTATGGTGGGTCGGCAGCCTCAGGTGGCGTTATGTGCCACGGCGGGGTTGCTGCCTTTATTGAGGGCGCTGGGCACGGATGCGGACCGGATTTTCGGTCCCGCCGGGGTTGATGCCGGCTGCCTGAACGAGGCCAGCGAGGGCGGGCTGGCGCTGTCTTCCTATGTGGAGGTGATGGAGCGCGCGGCCCAGCATTCGGGCCGGGGGGATTTCGGGCTGCTTTATGGGCGCTCCTTCCCGGCCTCCTGCCATGGGCTGGTGGGGGATTTGGCGTTGGCGGCCCCCAGCATCGGCACCGCGCTGCGGCAATTCACGGATCTGTTTCCGCTGCATCAGGAGGCCAGCGAGGCGCGGCTGGTGGAGGAGGCCGGGCTGCTGCGGCTGGAATACCGGATTCTGGACTGGCGGATATTCGAGCGCCGGCAGGATGCGGAACTGACCATCGCCATGTTCCAGAATTTGCTGCGCGAGGCCTATGGGCCGGGGTTCCGCCCGGTTGAGGTGCATTTTGAGCATCCCGAGCCCGAGGGGCGGGCTAGGCATGAGGAGGTGTTCGCCGCGCCGGTGTTCTTTGGGCAACGGACCAATGCCATCGTGTTCCGGCCGGGCGAGCTCTCCCGCCGGATGCCGGGGGCGGATGCGGCGCGCTTCGCAAGGCTGGCGGCGGAAGCCTACCGGCGCCGCCTGCCCAAGGGCCGGGTGCCGCTGGAAGCGCGGGTGCGGGCGGAAATACGCTCCCGCCTGCCGGATGGCTCGCCGCCTATATTAGAGGTGGCGGATGCGCTGGGCGTGGCGCGCTGGACCCTGCAACGGCGCCTGAACGAGATGGGGCTGACCTATGCCGAGGCGGTGCAGGATGTGCGCAAGGCCCTGGCGGCGAGTTATTTGCGCCAGCCGCATCTTTCCATCTCCGGCATCGCGCAGCTTCTGGGCTATGCGGAGCTGAGCCCATTCTCCCGCGCCTGCCGGCGCTGGTTTGGCGCGCCGCCGGAGCAGATCAGGGCTGGATTTTCGCTCCCCTCTTGACTTGAAGGAGCAAGGAGGGCATTGGCTGCCCCTGGATAAAACCGCCGTGCTGCGAGGGTTCGCACCACGGCGCGTTTTGCGTTGTGCGCAGGCACAAAACCGTGTTGTGGAGATCAGGCTGCATGTTCGACAATTTGTCGGGCAAATTCGGGGATATTTTCGACAGGCTCCGCCGCCGCGGGGCGCTGTCGGAGGCTGATGTCAACGACGCGCTGCGGGAAATCCGCCTGGCGTTGCTGGATGCGGATGTCGCCCTGCCCGTTGTGAAGGATTTCGTCGCCAAGGTGCGCGAGCAGGCGGTGGGCGCGGAAGTGCTGCGCTCCGTCACTCCGGGCCAGATGGTGGTGAAGATCGTCAATGACGCGCTGATCGAGGCGCTGGGCGGCCTGCCGGTGCCGCTGAATTTGATGGCCCCCGCCCCGCTGCCGATTTTGATGGTGGGTTTGCAGGGCTCGGGCAAGACCACCACGTCGGGCAAGATCGCGCTGCGGCTGAAGAACCGCGAACGCAAGAAGGTGCTGCTGGCCAGCCTGGATACGCAGCGCCCGGCCGCGCAGTTGCAGCTTGAGCAGCTGGCCCAGCGGGCGGAGGTGAGCAGCCTGCCGATTATCGCGGGGCAGACGCCTTTGCAGATCGCCAACCGGGCGATGGATACGGCGCGGCGCGAATCCTACGATGTGGTGATTTTGGACACGGCCGGGCGGCTTTCCATCGACCTCGCGTTGATGGAGGAGGTGAAGGCGATCCGCGCCGCGGTGAACCCGGTGGAGACGCTGCTGGTTGTGGATGCCATGACCGGCCAGGACGCGGTGACCACCGCCACCGCCTTCAACGATGCCGTGCAGATTACCGGCATCGTGCTGACGCGGCTGGATGGCGATGCGCGGGGCGGTGCCGCGCTGTCCATGCGGTCGGTCACTGGCGCGCCGATCAAGCTGATCGGCCAGGGCGAGAAGCTGGATGCGCTGGATGAATTCAACCCGGAGCGTATCGCCGGGCGCATTCTGGGCATGGGCGATATCGTCGGGCTGGTGGAAAAGGCCGCCGAGACGATCGACAAGGTCGAGGCCGAAAAGCTCGCCAAGAAGATGGCGAAGGGCAAGTTCGACCTGGACGACTATGCCGCCCAGCTCAAGCAGATTTCCAAGATGGGCTCGCTCTCCGGCATTCTGGGGCTGCTGCCGGGCATCGGCAAGATGAAGCAGCAGATCGAGAACGCCAATCTCGACCAGACCGTGTTCAAGCGTCATATCGCCATCATCAATTCGATGACGGCGGCGGAACGGCGGGCGCCGGACATCATGAAGGCCAGCCGCAAGAAACGTGTGGCGGCGGGCTCCGGCACCTCGGTGCAGGAGGTCAACAAGCTGCTGAAACAGTTCGACGACATGTCGACCATGATGAAGCGGATGAACAAAATGGGCGGGCCCGAGGCGATGATGCGCCAGATGCAGGCCGGCCTGGGCGCGGCCAAGGGCGGCCGCAAACCTTTTTAAGATTTACGATTAAACCAAGGAGTTCCCATGTCTGTTAAGATTCGCCTTTCCCGCGCCGGCGCCAAGAAACGCCCCTTCTACCATATCGTGATCGCCGATGCGAATGCGCCGCGCGATGGCAAGTTCATCGAGCGCGTTGGCACCTACAACCCGATGCTGCCGGCCGAGCATGCCGAGCGCGTGACGCTGAAGACCGAGCGCCTGCAATATTGGCTCTCCACCGGCGCGCAGGCGACCGACCGCGTGGCCCGCTTCCTGGCCAAGGCCGAACTGATGAAGGCGCCGGTCCATGCCGAGCAGCCCAAGCAGTCCCTGCCGAAGAAGAAGGCCCAGGAGCGCGCCGCCGCCAAGGCCAAAGCCGAAGCCGCCGCTTAATTCATAAGGCGTCATGGAAGACCGGCTGATCCTGATGGGCGTGATTGGCAAGCCACACGGCGTGCGCGGGCAACTGCGCGTGCATTGCTACGGAGAGGACCCCGAGGTTCTGGCCGAGCATGTGCTTGCCGACGCCAAGGGGCGGCGTTTCACGCTCGAATGGGCGCATGACAATGTCGCCTGGATCGACGAGCTCTCCAACGGCGCACAACGGCGGATTGCCGACCGCGACGATGCCGCGCGCCTGACCAATGTCGAATTATTCCTCCCCCGCTCCGCCCTGCCAGAAGCCGAGGAGGAAGAGTTCTACCTAGCCGATCTGATCGGGCTCGATGCCCATGACGAGAGCGGCAAGGTGATCGGCAAGGTTGGGAATGTACTGGATTACGGCGCGGGTGCCAGCCTGGAACTGTCTCCGGGGGGAAGGCTGATTCCGTTCACCAAGGCCAGCGTGCCGCAGGTGCGGGTCGCGGACGGATATGTGGTGGTCACCCCGCCACTGGAAGTGGACGCGAAGGAGGCGGGCGAATGAGCTGGCGCGCCGACATCCTGACCCTCTTCCCCGCCATGTTCCCCGGACCGCTCGGCGAAAGCTTGGCCGGACGGGCGCGGGAAAACGGCCTATGGAGCCTGAACGTCACGGATATACGTGATTTTGGGCTGGGCCGTCACCGCGCGGTGGACGACACGCCCTTTGGCGGCGGAGCCGGCATGGTGCTGCGCCCGGATGTGGTGGATGACGCCATCGGCGCCGTGGCCCCCGCCGAAGCGGGCGGCAAAACCGGCGAGTCCAGGCCGCTGATCTTCCTGACCCCGCGCGGCACGCCCCTGACCCAGGCAAGGGTACGGGAACTGGCCGAGGGACCGGGCGCGATCCTGGTTTGCGGCCGGTTCGAGGGGATCGACCAGCGTGTGATCGAGGCGCGGCGGGGCGAGGAGATCAGCATCGGGGATTATGTGCTATCCGGCGGGGAACTGCCGGCCTTGGTGCTGCTGGATGCGGTGATCCGCCTGCTGCCCGGCGTGATGGGCCACGCGGATAGCGGTACCGAGGAAAGCTTTTCCGAAAGACTGCTGGAATATCCGCATTATACCCGTCCCGCCTTGTGGGGGGACCGCCCCGTGCCGGAGGTGCTCACGCAAGGCAACCATGCCGCCATCGCCGATTGGCGGCGGAGCCAGGCCATCGCCGTCACCCGCCAGCGCAGACCCGACCTTTACGCCCAATACATTGCAACCGGCGCCGCAGCGCCCTAAACACCCGTTTCGAGAAGGACCCAACCCATGAACATCATCCAGACGCTCGAAGCCGAGCAGATCGCGAAGCTGACCGAGACCAAGACCATCCCGGATTTCGCGCCGGGCGACACGCTGCGCGTGAACGTGACCGTGAAGGAAGGCGAGCGCTCCCGTATCCAGGCCTTCGAGGGCCTGTGCATCGCGCGCTCCAACCGTGGCCTGAACTCCTCCTTCACCGTGCGCAAGATCTCCTATGGCGAGGGCGTGGAGCGCGTATTCCCGCTTTATGCGCCGATCATTGCCGACATCAAGGTGATGCGCCGCGGCGATGTGCGCCGCGCCAAGCTGTATTATCTGCGCGGCCGCCGCGGCAAGTCCGCCCGTATCGCGGAGAAGGCCCGCGAGGTCACCGAGGCGCCGCAAGCCGCCGAGTAAGGCCCCGGCCAAGGGCGCTGCGCCCTTGCGACCTGATTTTCTGAGCGCGGAGCCGTGCAGGCGCCGCCTGGGGCCAGAAGGCGTCGTCCTTCTGGCCTTTTGCAACTGTGGAGACCAACGATCAATGCCGCGGACCTTATTCGACAAGATTTGGGATGCCCATGTGGTGGACAGGCTGGAGGACGGCACCTGCGTTCTCTATATCGACCGCCATCTTGTGCATGAGGTGACCAGCCCGCAGGCATTCGAGGGGCTTCGCATGGCTGGGCGCAAAGTGCGCCGGGTGGAGAACACCATCGCCGTGGTGGACCATAATGTGCCCACCAGCCCCGGCCGCCTGACCGAGGTGAACGAACCGGAGAGCGCGCTGCAGATCGCCACGCTGGAGCAGAACGTGAAGGAGTTCGGGGTGACGTACTTCCCGATGTCCGACGCGCGCCAGGGGATCGTGCATGTGGTGGGGCCGGAACAGGGTGTTTCCCTGCCGGGCATGACCATTGTGTGCGGCGACAGCCATACCTCCACCCATGGCGCCATGGGCGCGCTGGCCTTCGGCATCGGCACCTCCGAGGTGGAGCATGTGCTGGCCACCCAGACGCTGCTGCAGAAACCGGCGAAGAACATGCTCATCCGTGTCGAGGGCAAGCTGCCCAAAGGCTGCACGGGCAAGGACATCATGCTGGCGATCATCGGCAAGATCGGCACCGCCGGCGGCACCGGGCATGTGATGGAGTTCGCCGGTTCCGCCATCCGCGCGCTGGACATGGCCGGACGCCTGACCATGTGCAACATGTCCATCGAGGCGGGGGCACGCGCCGGGCTGGTGGCGCCGGATCAGACAACCTTCGATTATATCAAGGGCCGCCCCTTCGCGCCGCGGGGCGCGGATTTCGATGCCGCCGTGGCCTATTGGAAGACCCTGCCCAGCGATGAGGGCGCGCGGTACGACACCGTTGTCGAGCTGCAAGCGGAGGATATCATCCCGCAGGTGACATGGGGCACCAGCCCGGAGACCGTGATCCCCGTGACGGGCGCCGTGCCCAACCCGGCGGACGAGGCGGACAACGCCAAGCGCGCCCAGATGGAACGCATGCTGAGCTATATGGGGCTGGAAGCCGGGCAGAAGATCGAAGGCACCAAGGTGGACGTGGTGTTCATCGGCTCCTGCACCAATTCGCGCATCGAGGATCTGCGCGCCGCCGCCGCCGTGGCCAAGGGCCGCCATGTGGCCGAGGGCGTGCGCGTGCTGGTGGTGCCGGGCTCCGGACTGGTGAAGCAGCAGGCGGAGGCGGAAGGTCTGGCCAAGATTTTCATCGATGCGGGGTTTGAGTGGCGCGAGGCGGGGTGCTCGATGTGCCTGGGCATGAACCCGGACAAGCTGACGCCCGGCCAGCGCTGCGCTTCCACCTCCAACCGCAATTTCGAGGGCCGCCAGGGACCGGGCGGGCGAACCCATTTGCTCTCCCCCGCCATGGCCGCCGCCGCCGCCGTGACCGGCAAAATCACCGATGTCCGGGAGTTGATCTGATGGATAAATTCACCACCCTCACCGCGATCGCCGCGCCGTTGAACATCGACAATATCGATACCGACAAGATCATTCCGGCGCGGTTCCTGAAGACCATCAAACGCACCGGGCTGGGCAAAAACGCCTTCGCCGACATGCGCTACAACGCCGATGGTTCGGAGAAACCGGATTTCGTGCTGAACCAAGAACCTTACCGCGAGGCGGAAATTCTGGTGGCGGGCGATAATTTCGGCTGCGGCTCCTCACGCGAGCACGCCCCCTGGGCGCTGAAGGATTTCGGGATCCGCTGCATTATCGCTCCCAGCTTCGCGGATATTTTCTTCAATAACAGTTTCAAGAACGGGCTGCTGCCGATCGCCCTGCCCGAGGAAATCTGCGCCAAGCTGCGCGCGGACGCGGCGATGGGTGGCAATGCCAAGCTGACGGTGGACCTTGCCCGCCAGGTGGTGATCCGCCCGACTGGCGAGGAGATCCCCTTTCAGGTGGAAGCATTCCGCAAGCACTGCCTGCTGAACGGGCTGGACGATATTGGCCTGACGCTGGAACATGCCGCCGCCATCGATGCCTATGAGGCGGGCCTCCCCTCCTGGCAGCCCAAAATTCAGGGAGCTTAATAGATGATCGCCAATAAAAATCTGCTGCTGATGCCGGGTGACGGGATCGGCCCCGAAGTGATGGTCCAGGCCAAACGCGTGCTGGGCTGGCTGCAAGACAGCAAACGCGCCAGTTTCAAGATCGAGGAAGAGCTGGTGGGCGGCGCCTCCATCGACGCGCATGGCGTGCCGCTGACCGATACGGCCCTGGCCAAGGCCAAAAGCGTGGACGCGGTGCTGTTCGGCTCCGTCGGCGGGCCGCAATGGGACAAGGTACCGTTTGAAATCCGCCCGGAAGCGGGGTTGCTGAAACTACGCTCCGCGTTGCAGGTGTTCGCCAATCTGCGCCCCGCCAAGGTGTTCGACGCGCTGGCGGATGCATCCTCCCTGAAGCCGGAGCTGGTGCGCGGGCTGGATATCATGATCGTGCGCGAATGCATCGGCGGCATTTATTTCGGCGAGCCGCGCGGGATCGAGACACTGCCCAATGGCGAGCAGAAAGGCGTGAACACCGAGGTTTACACCACCCATGAGATCCAGCGCGTGGGCCGGGTGGCGTTTGAGCTGGCGCGCAAGCGCCAGGGCCGCGTGTGCAGCGTGGAAAAGGCAAATGTGATGGAGGCCGGGCTGCTCTGGCGCCAGGTGATGACCAAGCTACAGGCGGAAGAGTTCCCGGATGTGGCGCTCTCCCATATGTATGCCGATAACTGCGCCATGCAGCTTGCCAAGAACCCCAAGCAGTTCGACGTGATCGTGACCGGCAATCTGTTCGGGGATATTCTCTCCGACCTCGCCGCCATGCTCACCGGCTCGCTCGGGCTGCTGCCCTCCGCGACGCTGGGTGCAAAGGATGCCTCGGGGCGGATTCCTGGCTTCTACGAGCCGATTCACGGCTCCGCTCCGGATATTGCCGGAACGGGCAAGGCCAACCCGCTGGCGCAGGTTCTGAGCCTTGCCATGATGCTGCGCTACTCCTTCGACATGAATGAGGATGCGGATGTGATCGAGGCCGCCGTGGAGCGCGTTCTGGCCAAGGCCGGGCGCACGCCGGACATCAAGGCCGAGGGCCGCCCCACTATTTCCACCACGGAAATGGGGGATGCGCTACTCGCAGAGCTTAACGCCATTTAGTTGGTGGCCAGGGGGTTGCCTGCCCGCGACGGTTCGGTTACACCCCCGCCCACGACGCGCCCGTAGCTCAGCTGGATAGAGCATCAGACTACGAATCTGAGGGTCAGGAGTTCGAATCTCTTCGGGCGCGCCACGGAATTCCTTGAAATACAAGCGAAAGCGGGCCGGTGGTCACCCACCGGCCCGTTGGCGTTTGGGAGCTTCCCACCACTATCCCCTCATTGGCCTCGCTTCGCCGCCGGTCGCCCGGTGGGAAGCGCGCGCGGCTGCGAACCTCTCTTCCGCCCATGTTCACCTGCCTCTACACTTACGGAACACGACCTGCCCGGGAGGAGGCCGCCATATTCTGTGCCGTGATCGATATCGGGACTCCAGGAAAAACGCTCGGCTGGGCAGCAGTAGGTCCCACCGGACACTCTGTCGACGGCACCGATGTGGACACCTGCATCGGCATGCTGTCAGAGGCCTTACGGGTTGGCCCAGTCGCGTTGGGGTTCGAGGCTCCGATGTGGATTCCTACGCGCTTGGAACCGGCGCGCCTGACATCGGCGCGGCGCGGCGAAGCAGGACCAGGGTTGGCTTCGCGGCCATTCTCGGCCTCGGCCGGAGCAACGGCGCTCGTGACGGGAATGGTCGTCGTCACCTACGTGATGCGGCGCCTGCGCGAGTTGGCGCCTGCTGCAATCGCCCACCTCGATTGGCAGAACTTTTCAGCCGAACCAGGACAGTTGCTGGTGTGGGAGGCCTTCGTCACGAACCAGAAGAAGACCCACGATGCTCGCCACGTCGAAGACGCTAAACTTGCCCTCACTGCGTTTCTCTTGGGCATGGAGAACCCTCAAACGTTTCGATCCTCCGTCGAAGAACCTGATTGCCTAAGTCTTCTTGGTGCGGCTCTGCTGAAGGCCCGGTGGACAACTGACGTCGCCGTCCTTTCGGCGCCGTGCTTGGTTGTCAGAACGAACTGACGCGCGCTCAGGCGGCGCAATGCAGCGCCGGAGGTGCAGTTCAGCTTGCCTTCCTCTTCCTTCCCGCCGGCAGCGAGGGCGGCGCCCCGCCGTCCGGCCCGGGCTCGGCGAACAGCGCCGCGATCTCCACCCCCAGCGCCGCCGCGATCTTCTCCAGCACCGTCACCGTCGGGTTCTCAAGGCGCCGCTCGATCCGGCTCATGTACGTCCGGTCAACCCCGGCGTCGACCGCGAACGCCTCCTGCGAAACCCCGCGCTCGACGCGAAGCCGCCTGATGTTCACCGCCACTCTCTCCCGCGCGTCCATGGTCGGGCGACCACATATTGCGAAGGCCTATTATTCCACGCATAATGGACCCATGATTGTGAAGATCGGGACAGGTTCGGGGTGGGGGCGCGGATGCCGCGGGCCGGCCTGATCCCGCCGGCCGCGCTGCTGGTCGGGATCACCTCCCTCGGGGTGATGATGGCCCTCATGCCCGCCAACAGGCTGCTCACCCTGCTGGGGCTGCGGCGCTGGCGGCTGGCCGTGCTGTTCATCCCCCTGGTCGGGCCGTTCGTCTTCATGTGGCTGGTGGCGTTCCCGGGCAGGACGGCGGCCGCGCCTGCGGAGGCCGGGCGGCGGGAACCGGGCTGAGGATCAAAAGGAAAGGAGCGCTGGGCACATGCGCCCAGCGCTCCTCAATCATTTAGATGAAATTCGACACACATGTACTTAGGGGCATTGAGTGCTCGCGGCGGCCCTGTCATCTAACCCTAACGTTAGTCTGCTGCTGCAAGTCTTTCTTCTGGTTCAGCTATCTCAGTGGAGGTCGGCGTCAAGGAAGCCTCGCTTCTTTTTGTATAATCTGCCCATAGGACGTCACGGGCAACTCGACCAACAAACAGCGTGAGGCCGTAGTTCACACTTGAACCAACGACAACGCCAATTCCAAAGGGGAGTGCTTTAACGAACGCCTTGCGGGTAAACGTGATTCCGATGGTCTTGAACAAAGCCTTAACGGTTTCGAGCGCCGGACCTTTAAGGGTATTTTCCACGACCTTAACGGCTGCCTTTGATGCAGCAGGGGCGCCTGAAGATTTGGCAAGTCCCTCGATGCTACCCGACAAAGCAATAACGTAAGACATATGCTTTGCGTCTTCGTCCGTCATCTCTCTGTTGATCGCAACGCAGAGGCACATAGTCATATCAATTTGCAGCTTTGTGCATGCCGCAACATCAACTGCTCCACCACCAACGACTGCAGCTGCGGTCCCAACTCCCGGGATCACCCCTGCCAGTGCGGAGGTTCCGCCGACCATACTCGCCATTTTGCTGTAACGACTGATGATCTTTTTGATGACTAGGTCAGTAACTTCCCGGTCTGTCAACTTCCCAGCGCCGGCGCGAATCTGCCCCTCATATCGCTCAGTGATGGCCCGCGCTGCTGCTGGAGTGATTGCAACGGCCTCAACTGCCTTCATCAGGCGGGAGCCGTCATTATCCTTGTCTACCATATAGATACCTGCGTTGCGTTACGCCACAGTATCGGTGTCCTTATGACTTCGCAATGGGAAATCAAAAATTCACATTTGAATCTCGGATTGAGGCCGAGATTCGTTGATTAAAAAGGCGCCCCACTGTTGTGTTATTAAGGAAGAACTCAAATGGGTTCTGTTGAGGTGCGACATCTGAGGTCGCACCCATCCGCGCGGGTTCTGGTCATCCTTCATCCGGCCCCGTAACGTGCCGGACGCTGAAAGGATGACCATGCAACGAAATCGTCAGGCGGCAAGGCTGCTCTCGATCACGCGGGACCTGGCTGCCGCGCCGCAGGGCCTGCTGCCCAGCGAACTGGCCCGCCGCCACAGCGTGACCCGGCGCACGGTGGAGCGGGATCTGGCCGCGCTGGAAGCCCTCGGCTTCGAAATCGAGACCGTCCCGGACGATGCGTCGCCGAGATTGCGGAAGCGCCTGGCCGGAGCGCAGGGACTGGCGAGCGCCATCTTGAGCCCATCGGAATTGGCGGCTGCGCGCGCGGCGGCGCGGGCCTTGGCGGATGTCGCCGCCGGCCCCGTCGCCGCGTCCTTCGGAATCCTGCTCGACAAGTTGGAGCAGGGCCAACCCGCGGCCGTGCGGGTGGACGCGGCCGCTCTGGACGCGGCCCAGGCCCTGGTGACCAGGGCCGCTCCCCGCCCCGCCGCCGACGCCGGCCTGCTGACGACATTGCAGGAGGCGATCCTGGCCTGCGCCGAGCTGCGCATCACGTACCGCAAGGGCGGCGGCGCCGATGCCCGCGACTACATCGCGCGGCCCTGCGGCCTGCTGTTCGGCGGGCGCAACTACCTGGTCTGGCGCGGGGAGGACGGCGCCTACCGGAAATTCACCCTCGGCCACATCGAGGCGGCGGCGCCCACGGGCAGGCACTTCGATCTGGCGGACGACTTCTCCATGGAGGACTTCGCCGCGCGCAGCCTCGGCGTGATGAGCGAGGCCGCCCTGGATGTGGTGCTGCGGGCCGCCCCCAACCGCGCCGCCCTGCTGCGGGATTTCAGCTTCCATTCCACGCAGACGCAGGAGGCGACGCCCGACGGCGGGCTGCTCATCCGCTTCCGCGCGGCCGGGATGGCGGAAATCTGCAACGCCATCTTCGGCTGCGGCGTGCCGCTCACCATCCTGGGGCCGGAGACGCTCGCCCAGGCATACCGGGCGCGCCTCACGGCGGCGCTGGACAATTTCGAATGACCGCACAGGAGGATTTCGCCATGGCCGATGCCATCACCATAAGCCTGAAGGGGTCTGTCAGCCCCCGGCGGCACTACGCGGCGCACCTCGTTGCCGACGCCCTGCGGGCCGCCGGCGCCACGGTGAAGGTGGGTGGCGTCCTGACCCGTCGGGCGTTGGTGGAGACGGAGCTGGACGATACCACCGTGTGGCTTCATTTGGATGAAGAAGGCGCTCCCGTTCCAGCTCCGGCTCCGGCTCCGGCCAGTTCCACTTTCTTGACGCCAATGCTGCGCATCCTTGGGGCGGCACTGTTGATCCTCTTGATGGGCAGCGCGGAAATTCGCCTTCACTTCCCCCCGATGATCGACTTGCTGCTCCTGGCCGGCGGCGTCTGGTGGTTCTGGCGTAGAACCGCGCGCTCCAAGCCAGACTCTCCAATTTGAAGCGGGAGATCGTTGCCTGAATGGGCCCAAGCCTTTCTATCACCGGGCGGTGACAAAAAACGAATTACTCCAACCGCCCACCGGCGGTTGGAGTAATGCCACCAAGATGGAGGCTTAGGTCATGCCCTAATGCCCGCCGGAGAGCCATACCCACATGACACAGATGCCGGCGGTGGTGAGGATGATTGAGGCGCAAGGCGCAGTTCGATTTCAGCGCCCAGCAGCTCACGAGGTCCAAACCAAACACTCTCGCGTGCTTGATATTAGTGGCGAGAACGCGTCAGATAGTGCTCGTTGAATACGCAATAAGTACAGCATCACAACTCTTTGGGAGATCGCCTCGCTCCCACGTACCTCGGTGGAGAATGTCTGTGACGATAGCAGTCGTGTGGCAAGAAGATGGATATCAATGGTGCGCTGCAGATACTCGTCTAGTTGCTGGCAATGCCGATCGGCCAGCGACTGAGATTGCAGCCAAAATTTATTCGATTCCCGTTGCAGTGAGCGCGATGGGTACCGGCTTCCCCAGGCGGCCACACTACTGGACACAATACGGATTCGTATTTGCTGGAGCTGCATTGCCAGCCGCCATGACTGCTATAACGGCCTCCACGCTTCTCCAGAAGCTAACGCGCCCTGGCGATCAAACCAATCCACCTGTATTTGAGGAGATCGCCGAGTTTATACGCAGGCTTTCCCAACGCTTCATGGCAGAAAGACGTCAGTTCAGGAGTGACGGGATGTTCTCGGCTGCGTTCTTCGGATGGTGCCCGCACCAGCAGAAATATAAGCTTGCTCACATAGATGGGCGTGACGACTCAGGCGGATTTCGGGTGGAACTCACTTATCCAACTCCCCCTCAGTTGGATGGTGATCCCTGGCTTGTACTGGGCAGCGGCAACAGGACGTTCCAATCAACACTTGTACAATACCGAAATACCGAAGAGCACATTACAAAGAGGGTGCCTCGCCGAGTAATCGACAAGATGGTGTACGAGGAATCAGATCGGACAGTGGGAGGTGCAACATCAATCGGTATGGCGCATCAAAATGGCTTCGACCTATACTTCACCGCCGAGCCTATTATACGAGGCCAACCCGCAGCACGTCGGATATTCAATGGGTTGGACTTGGACACCGAAATTGGACAGATCGGTCAATACCATGTGGCAATAAACGGCCTCGCATAGAGATTAGCCAAATATATATGGTCTTCCGTTACTGCGGTCTCTAGCCTATCTCAGCCTGAGCAGAAAAGATGGTATGCCGAAGGTGCGCCGGGCATCTCCGCCCAGCGCACCATCGAAGTCTGCGCCGCTCACACCAAGCCCGATGGCCCGCCAGACAACCACACCCACATGGCACAAACGCCGGCGGCGGTGAGGACGAGATCGAGCTGGGGTGCCAGGCTCAGTTCAATTTCGGCGCCCAGCAGCGCCATCACCACCGGCAGGGTGAGGATGATCTTCACGGCCGCCGGCAAGCGACTCCAGAGGCCGCGCTTCCTGCCCCCAGGGGCTGGCGTCTGCCCGCGACGCGGCGGCGCGATCTCGGCGGCGGCAAGCCGGCTCGTCTCGTTCTGCATGGTGGTTCCTTTCGAGTTTCTGATTCGGTGATGGATCGGGGAAGGCGCTTCGGCGCCTTCCCCTGCCTCTCGTTCTGCTGCTTCGTTCCGGCGTGGTGGTTGTGGAGGTTCTGGCTCGCCTGCTTGGGTCAGGCCGCGTCCCGCGCGTCTTCCTGCACCGCGTCCACCTCCACCGCCTCGGCATTCTTTGCCTCGGGCAGCAGGTTCCACGCCCGCAGTGCTGTCGTTGCGGTGTCGATCAACCGTTGCGGGCTGTGATGGGCATAACGCTGCGTCGTCGAAAGTTGCGTGTGTCCGAGCACCGTGCCGATCTCGTTCAGCGGTGTGCCGACATTGGCCAGCGCGCTGGCAAAACTGTGCCGCAGATCATGGACGCGCAGATCTTCCGGCAGACCAGCTGCCTTCTTGGCCCGTATCCAGGCGCCGCGCACGCCCTCCACCGGCTTGCCCGACCGGCGAGCACTCGGAAACACATACTGGTTATCCTGATGGATGGCGCGCTTGGCGAACTGGCGCTGGAGGATCGCCATGGCCATGGGTGACAACGGCACGTGCCGCGTGCGGCCGGACTTGGACCGGGGCACGGTGAGGATGCAGCGGTCGAAATCCACGTTCTCCCATTTCGCCTTCAGCGCCTCGCCCCGGCGAGCGCCGGTGACGACGAGCAGCATCAATACGCTGGCGGCAGTCTCGTCAGGATCGGCGGCCAGCGCACGGAAGAGCCCTTGCGTTTCGGCCGGGGACAAGTACCGGTCCCTGTGCGTCTCGCGAAGCATTCCGGGCGAACTGCCTGGGTTTTTGCCCTCGTACAGGCCCCATTTGAGTGCCTGGTTGAACATGGCCCGCAACGTGGCGAGGTGTCGGTTGACGGTGCCGTTGGCAAGGCCCTCTGCTTGAAACTTCCTGCGCATCTCGGCGACATCTGCCTGCGTCACCTCGTCCAGCGCCTTCTTGCCGATAGCGGGCAGGATGCGCAGGCGCAGATACCCATCGACATTTTGAGCGGAGCGCTGGCGCTCATGCACATGCGGCAGATAACGCTCCCGGGCGAACTCCTCCACCGTGGGCACGGCCTTGAGCTTCGCCTTCTCCGCCACGGGGTCGCCGCCCAGACTGACCTCGGCCTTGAGCTGCTCGGCGCGCTTGCGCGCTTGGTCGACGGTGACGTCACCGAGGCGGCCCAGCCTGACCTCGTGCTGGCGCCCGCGCGCGTCCTTGTACCTGAAGTAGAACGTGACGGTGCTACGGCGCTGCTCGGCGATGAAGCCGACCAGCTTATTGTCGAAGACGCGGTGCTTGGCCGTGCCCTTGGGCAGCGGCGGCAGCTTTTGCACGGAGCTGCGCGTGATGGTGACGGCGGGCATGGTGGTCCTTCCATTTCTGGGCGTGGGGGTCATGGGGGACGCCCGCGCGCTGGGGCTTCACGCCCCCAGCCACGGGCTTCTTGGTTGGGGCACGCACGGCTATGCCCGCGCCGTGTTCTGGCGGCGGCGGGCCTCGATGAACGCCTCCAGATCGTCCGGCCGGTAGCGGATGTACCGGCCCGAGAGCCGGATGAACGCCGGGCCGGTGCCGGCCCCGCGCCAGCGCTCCAGCGTCTCCGGTGAGACGCCGAGCTGCTCACCCGCCTGGCGGGCGGTGAGCAGCTTCATCGGCGCGGCTGGTTCGGCGGTGTCCGTGCCGATGATCGTGCTTGTCGCGCTGTCGCTGGTCTCGGCGACGGCGGTCATGTGCTTGGCCATGTCGGGATTGTCTCCATCTTCGGATGCCAGGGCGGGCGTGCCTCGGCTCGTCCATGGAGGTGTTCGGAGACCCAACTTTGCCGCCAAAGGCCGCCGCCGGCCCGCATTGGCCGACGGGGAAGATGGCAGGGCCACGCTTGAAGGTTCAAAACCCGCGAGGCGCGTTGGCGATCAATCCGCATACCGCGCCGGTCTGTCCCCTGCCCTATCCGCCTTCGCCTACTTCACCCGTCGCGCCGGCTTCATCCGCCGCGATGCGCGCGGTCCGCACCCGCCTGATCTCCGCCGCCAGGGCCTCGCGCACGGCGTTGCGGCAGGTCCACAGCCGGGAGATGTACGGCGCCCGCTCCGCCCAGTCCCGCAGCGCCTCGTCGGCAATGATCAGGAATTGCTCAGGGGTGATGCCTTCGTCGCGGCTTTCGGGATCGGGGCAGAGCTCGATCGACAGATCGCCGCACCGCGCCACCGTCCAGCGGTAGGGCGAAGCTTGGCCGCCGGGCGCGAAGCCGACCCCGTCGCCGCCCATGGCATCGCCCGGCGGCAGCAGCCGGATCGCCTTGCCCAGCGCCTCCAGCACCTCCAGGGCGCCGCCCTCCGGCACCCGCGCGTATTCCAGCGCGGCGCGCGCCTGCGCGATGCAGAGCAGCTCCCTCAGGCTCCAGCCAGACGGCGCGGAACTGACCGTGCCGTACCGCACCGGCAGGCCGAAGCCGTCGCCGCCCGTGTCCAGCACCACCGTCCAGAATTTCTGCTCCCAAAAGGCCTGCATATCGGCGTTCGTGAACAGCGCGAACCGCTCTCCATCCCAGGTGCGGCGCACGGCGACGATGGATGTCTCGTCGAAGTCGATCATCGGCGTGGCTCTCCTGCGGCATTGGAGGAAGGCAACGCCGTACTGCCGGACATGATCGTTTCGGTTCCACCTGACAGCTCAGACACGCTGGCGCTGTCCACCTCGAACACCAGCCACAGATCGTCGCTTTCGACGGAGACAGCCACACCCTCGGGAATTTTGAAGGCGTTGATCTCCTCTTCGTCGAGCGCGTCATTGCGCAGGAACAGGTCGGCCGGCTCGCGCACCGCGATGCCGAGCGTCTTGAAGTACGCGATGATCCTGAGCGGGTCCTCGCCAGTGCGGACGGCGTCTTCGAATTTGATCCGCTGCACCTCTGGCAGCTTCTCGATGCTGGAGTAGCGCGTGAGCAATTCCTCCAGCGTGTGGGTCTCGTCTTGGTCCATGTGATGGGCTCCAGACGCAGGAAGCCCCGCCTTTGCGGGCGGGGCTTCCTGCTGGTTCGGGGTGGATGGATCGCCCGGGCCGGCAGCGGCCTGGGCGAGAGCATCACATGCGGTTGAGCGGTTGGGCCTCAGCGCCGATGCGCCACGCCGTGCTGGGCATCTTCCTCCATCTATATTGGAAGAAGTAACCAGGCGGGTGGGCCGGTTCAGCCCGGGTCCGGCTCCGCGTCGCAATCTGCCACACGCGCCGCCCAGCGCGCCCTGGCGCGCTGCGCCTCCAGCGCCAGCGCCGCGCGCACCTCGCGCCGCGCCTCCCAGCAGCTCCGCCGCCACGGCGTGACCGGCAGCCAGCTGGTCAGCGCCAGTTCGATCACGGTCAGAAGTTGCTCGGGCGTGACGCCGCGCTGCCGCGCCTCGACATCCGGGCACATCTGGATGGCGAACCGCCCAGCCCTGGCCAGGCTCCATGGGAACGGCGAGGCCGGGCTGCCCGGCGGTGCCGGTTCAAAGGAGACCGGCGGCACCGCCCAGCCGTCCTGCGGCTCGCGGTGCATGGCGGCGGCACGGTCCAGGTGGCGGACGATCTCGGCCAGGGCAGATTCGCCGAGATCGTGCGCCTGCTCCGCCTCGAACCGGGCCAGCGCCACGGCCAGAAGCTGGCTGATGCTCCAACCGTCGAAGGGGCCGAGAATGGCGAGGCGGATGAATGCGCCGCCATCCGCGACCTCCACCGCCGCGCCCCAAAGGCGAAGCGGTCGACCCGGGATCAGGTCGATGCTGACAAAGGCGACATGGCGCCCGGCGCTGGTCGCGCACCAGGAGACAATGTCGCGGCCGCTTCCGCCTCCGGCGCCGAACGCGGACCTGGCGGATGCGGTCTGGGTGCTGGATTCCATCGCCGCCTCGGTCATTTGGTGAAGACCGACCATTGGCCATCCGGAACGAGAAAGACGGCGATGCCTTCCTCGACGCGGTAGGCGTCGATCTCTTCCTCGCCGGGGTCTGTGCAGGCGGCGAACAGGTCTTCCAAGTTGTCGATCTTCTTTCCCAGGTCTTGGAAGTATTCAATCAGGCGCAGCGGATCGGTACCGCGCGCCAGGGCATCGGCCAGGCGCAAATGCGGCACGTGGCGGGGTAGATCGTTGCTCTCCGCGTGCTGGTGAATCAGCTCTTCCAGGGTGCGGAGCTGGGTTGGGTTTTGAACCATGTCGGTGGTCTCCAAGGTGCGGGGTTGCTTGGCCCGCACAGCGCGGGCGGGACCATGACATGCCGTTGGGTACCGGTGCTACCGCGCGTCCCATTCCAATGATTATGGGTAAGTAACATGGCACCCGGGTCAAACTGGTCCACCTTGACGACTGCCTCGGCCAAACCGGGTGTTGACGGACGCGGCAACGGGGGAATACGCCGCGCACAGGGGGAACCAAATGGAAATCAGACACAGCCGGATACCCAGGATGGGGAATGCAGAATTCGAGGAACTGAACGAGCTCTGCATCCAGCACCGTCACATATTCGAGTACTGGAAATCGCCGGAGCCAGATGAATTGGCCGATTTCGATCATCTGCTGCGGCAAACCCCCTATGTGGCCGCCATGGTCCACACCGGCGACTTCCAAGTCGCGATAGGGATTCTAGAGAGGCGGTTCCAGCAGGGGCTGGCCAAAGCCGTGATCCTGCGAGAAGACCTTGTTGACCGTCCAAGCGACGAGTTGAAGCGGGCCAGAAAGCTCGAACGCGAGGTCCGTTTCATCCATCGTTGCGCTGCACTATCAAGGCGTGTCCTCGATGACGAGTACGTATTTTTTTCGGCTCCCCAGACAAAGAGCCGGAAGCGCGCTATTAGGTCTCTGCAAAATGCAATGAAGGAACTTGAGCGTCTGGCCCCAGATCCATATCTTCAAGACGCTTACATCAGAAATGACGGCGCCGCAGACATTGCCAGGTTCACCACCGACCAATTGCCAAAAGCGATCGAGCATCTCAACACGGCGAACCCTGAATACGCCATGACCAGGCGCACCAACGAGGAATGGGTGACGGAGATACGCCAGCTAGTCGATCGCTTGGTGGATTCATGCCAGCGGCTATACGCGTACTGTGATTTCAAGGTTATAAACCGCCTGCTTTCCTGCTCCTGGCTTGGGCAGGGCATTGGCCACGAGGTGATCGCAAAAGACGTTGAGAGGTCCCTGGAGCGAAAGATGCGCGCGACCACCATCCGCGCCGATGGTCGGCTACCCATACCGGAGGAGGATTTGCTCGCCGCCGACATACGCGAGGGTTGGCGCAGATTACCACCGCACCCGGACAATTGGATGCCGGGATATGTGCTCGAAGCTTCGTGGTTGCAGGCCTAAGGTATCGCGCAAAACTCATGTCAAAAAATAAGAACGGAAATCGTGCCTCTTAAAATTCCACAACGACGTGCCGTATGAATAATTCTGCGCTCCTCGAAACTTTCACAAGAGGAGCAACTACTTTGACTACCACGCAGCCGAAGACCCCGCCCAGCAATGGGCAAACCAGCGATCTGCTGAACACGACCTCCCTAACGGCGGCCTCGATCCTGGACTTACGCCTGGATCCGAGCCAGCTGGCACTCACCCAGGGCATGCCCGTTCTCGTCGATGTGCAGGTAGGAAAGCCGCCGAGGGGCCAATACTGGCGCCTCCGCGTTGGCGATGATTTCCGCGCCTCATACAACCTCCTTGATGCTGGCAAAATTGGCGGGGAGGGCATGCACCTCATCACCCCGCAAATCGCCGCGCTCGTGCCCGACCAGGTCCGGGCTTATGAACTGCGCCTGGGCGCGACGCAGTTCGGCACGCCGTTCTTCTTGCCCGTGCCGTTGCCAAGCCCCGAAGGCCGCAGCAATCGATGGCATATGTCGCTGGCCGCTGGCGCCACGCTGGCGGAGGAAAACTGGATCAGGATCGCGGCGGACCTGCGCGCCGGTGCCTATACGGTGATCAAAGCCGGCGGCAACCTCGGCGATCCCCGGTGGCCGTCTGAAACGTTCGATGAGCTGCTCACCGTTGCCTTCCGCGGCAGCGTCATCGACAGCAAGGAGCACCCGCTCATCCGCCAACTGCTAGGCGAAATCTAAGATGGGTGGTGATTTCAAAGACGGCGTCTGGGCCGTCGACTTTGAGTATCGCCGCGCGGGCTTGGTGGAGGGCAACGCTCTCCACCCGGTTTGCTTGGTGGCCCGCGAGCTGATTTCCGGCAAGGTGCTGAAGGTCTGGCAAGACGATCTTCGCGCGATGACGCAAGCCCCGTTCCCCGTGGGTGAGGATGCGCTCTTTGTCGCCTACAACGCTGCGGCAGAGATGGCCTGCTTCAAAGCGTTGGGCTGGCGGGTGCCGGCCAACGTGCTCGATCTATACGCGGAATTCCGCAACCTGACCAACGGCCTGCCCCTGCCGGCGGGCAACGGCTTGGTCGGCGCGCTGGCCTATTTCGGCGAGCCCTGCATGGACGCAGCGCAGAAGGACGCGATGCGCGATCTGGTCTTACGCGGTGGCCCCTGGTCTGATGATGAGCGCGGCCAGATCATCGCGTATTGCGAGGCCGACGTCATGGCCCTGCAGCGCCTTTTCCTCCGCATGGAAGGTGGTCTCATCGATCAGCCCCGCGCGCTGCTGCGCGGGGGCTACACGGTGGCGGCCGCAGCTGCGGAACACCGCGGCGTGCCCATCGATACGGACACGCTGGCGGCGCTGCGCGCGAGCGGACCCGAACTGCGCGCCGCTCTGATCGAGGCCGTCGATGCCAATTACGGCGTGTTCGAGGATGGGCATTTCCGCGCGACTAAATTCGGCGCCTACCTAGCCGACCAGGGCATCTCCTGGCCGATGCTGCAGTCCGGCGGCATCGCCCTGGACAAAGGCACCTTCCGGGAAATGGCGCGCGTCCATCCCCAACTGCGCCCATTGCACCAGCTGCGCGAAACGTTGGTGAGCTTCCGCGAGTTGAAGCTGGCGGTGGGCGATGACAGCCGCAACCGCTCCCCGCTGTTCCCGTTCTCCTCGCTCACGGGCCGTAATCAGCCTTCGACCACGGCCTGGATTTTCGGGTTGCCGTCCTGGCTGCGCGGCCTGATCCGGCCGGAGCCGGGCATGGCACTCGCGTACATCGATTTCAGCCAGCAGGAGTTGGCCATTGCCGCCGCGCGGTCCGGTGACGAGGCCATGCAAGCCGGTTACCGGTCGGGGGATTTCTACCTGCATTTCGCGGCCCAGGCCGGCGCGGTGCCGGCCGGCGCCACCAAGACAACCCACCCGGTGGAACGGGAACGGTTCAAGGTCTGCGCGCTCGGCGTCCTATTCGGCATGACCGAGCACGGCTTGGCCCGCAAGCTCGGTATCAGCCTGGGTGAGGCAAGGCAGCTGTTGCTGGCGCACCGTAGGGCCTATTCGGCGTTCTGGCGATGGTCGGACGGCATGGTGGACAGCGCCATGCTGACGGGGCGGCTCCGCGCCACGTTCGGCTGGACCCTGCATGTGCAGGCGAAGACGAAACCCCGCACACTGCGCAATTTCCCGATGCAGGCCGATGGTGCGGAGATGCTGCGCATTGCCTGCATCATGCTTGAAGAGGCCGGCATCCGCGTTTGCGCCCCGGTGCACGACGCGGTGCTGATCGAGGCGCCGCTGGCCGAGATCGACGGCGCGGTTGCACGCACCCAGGCCATCATGCGTGAGGCCAGCACGATCGTGCTGGGCGGGTTCCAGGTGGGCAGCGAAGCGAAAATCATCCGCCCGCCCGGACGCTTCCTGGAGACGAAGAACGTCGCCATGTGGAACCAGGTGATGGGGCTGCTTGGCCACGATAATGCCGTGGTCGAAGGAGGGCTGGGTTGATGCTGGTCACCAACATCATGCCGCACCCGCTTGGTGCTTCATCCACTGCACCAACCGGCGAACAGAGACTGAGGTTCGACGCGGCAAGCGGAGAATTCCGGCCGTACACGCGGGTAGCGCGCTACGTGCGCACCATCCCGTTTGAATGGCTAAAGCGAGCAAACAGGCTGCCAGGAAGTGCATCCGCCGTGGCAACCGCGCTCTGGTTTCTGTCGGGCGTGAAGAAATCCTCCACGTTCAGGCTGACCGCAGAGGCGGTCGATCTGGCGGGGTGCAGCCGGAAGCCGCTTTACCGCGCCCTTGCCGCACTGGAACAGGCCGGTTTGGTCGGCGTGCAACGGCGCCGGGGAGCCCGCCCGATCATCACCATCCTTCGACCGGACATCCCGGCCGGTGCGGGAGAAACACCCAGGCCCAAGGGATAGGCCTTGTGGTGGCGGGATTTCGCGGGCCGGATAGCCAGCACGCGAAATCCGGACGACCCGGCGGCATCCATCGGACTCGCGGCCGGCGAGACGACTTTTTAGGAAAGGACGTTTGATGATACCGGAGAACAAGATCGCCGCGCCCGCGGGAAAAGCCGACAGCCCCGACCCTGTGAGCGCTGCGGACTCCACCTTGGACATGGCGCAGTACGCGGACGCCGCCGTGCTAGCGGCGCAGATCGAGGCGCAGATTCGGGTACGCAAGGCCGAGTTGCGCAGGCTGGAAAAGGCGCTGGGGGCGCTTGTTAAGGTGCCCCTGAAATCGAGCAACCAGCGGCGGCCCGAGTGGTCGCCGAAACCGGGAACGGTCTATGGTCGCGCGTTCGACCTATTCGGGGAAGGGGTCCAGCTGACCATGGCGGAGATCGTCGCCGCGCTCGCGCCTGATGACGTTACCGCCGTTCCCTATGGCAGCATTTGCGCTGCCCTCTCGACGCTGCGCCGGGGGGGCTGGCTCGTGAAGGATGGGGACTATTGGAGGTGGCCTGACGCTAGCGAGCCGTAATGTTTGCCTCGGCAAAAGGACCCGGCGACTGGCGGATCCGAGTAAGTTGCAGCAGCATCATCCATTTCTAGAGATGAAGTAACCGGGCACCTGGACAGAAACGGTCCAGGTGCCCTTCCCGCGCCGGGCCTACGCCGCCGCGCGGCGCTTGATCTCGTCCAGCACGGCCAGCAGCGCGTCCGCGGCCTCGCCGCCGAACAGCCCGTCCAGCCCCTGGTCGTTGAGGTCGGTGTAGGGCGACTCATACAGCCGCGCCGGGTCCATCACGCCGCTCTCGGTCAGCTGCTCCACGATCATGTCGACGAACTCGATCTGGTTGGCGGTCAGCGCGCGCCCGGCCATGAAGGCGGAGAACGCCTCTTTGGCCGCGGCGCGGTCCAGCCCTACCAGGGAGCGCACGAAAAGCCCCAGCCCGGCGGCTGAGGCTTTCGCTTGCTCGATGTCGTCCGCAGTGCCGGTGCCGCTGTCGCGCAGCATGCGCTCCAGCTCGTCCAGATCGGTCTGGGTGAGCTGGTTGTTGGTGCGCAGCTTGTGCACGGCGATGTGGTCCTCGTGCTGGCGCAGAAAGAAGCGCGCCTTCGCCTTGAACTTCTCGAAGGAATCCGGCGGGCCGAATTGCTCGAACGGCACAAGCTCGCCCTCGCCGAGTTCGTCCTCGAAATCCGTGTAGATCACCGCGCGCTTGCGCTTCTCGATCAGGTGAACGAGGTCGCGCAGGTGCCGGCGCACATGCTCCAGCATCTCCACCGTCACATCCTGCCACCAGGCATCGGTCTGGATGTCGTGGATCAGCGCCAGCTCGGCCTGGATGATGGGGATGCTGGCCTGCGCCTCCAGTGCTGCGGCGATCTCCTCCGCCTGCTTGCGCAGCTTCACGAAGCCGGGCTGGCGCTTGAGCACGCAGAGCTGCAGGTTCAGCGCCAGCATGTCGAACTGCTTGGCTTCCAGCCGTTCCGGGTCCAGCTCGGCGGGCAGATTGGCGACTTCCTCGGCCAGCACGTGACGGGCATCATCGTCCAGCTGCGCCCAGGCTTCCGGCTTCGTGTAGGTCTCCACCAGCCGGCGTTTGGGCCTTACGATGAAATTATCGAGATTCATCGCCGCCACTGCGCGCTGCAGCTGGGTGGCGACATCGCCGCGTAGGCCCGCATGCGTGCTATCCTCGCCCTTGGTCTCATCCAGCGCGCCGACCAGCTTCAGGCGTGTCTTGAACAGCCGGGCCGAGAGACTGTCCGCCACGTTGCCTTCCGCCTGCGCTTCCGGCTGGCTGAAGAATTCCAAATTCTGGCAGAAATCGAAGACGTAGAAGAATTTCTTGTCATGCCCCGGGCCAAACAGGTCCGGGCACAGCCTCGTGCCGCGCCCGATCATCTGCCAGAATTTGGTTTTTGAGCGCACCAGCTTGAAGAAGACGAGGTTGACCACCTCCGGCACGTCGATGCCGGTATCCAGCATGTCCACGCTGATGGCGATGTGCGGTGCCTTGGATGCTGTGGAAAAACTGTCGATCAGGCTCTGGGCGTAATCGATCTGGAAGTCGATCACCCGGGCGAAGCTGCCCTTCAGATGCGGATAGTTGGCGTCGAACCGTTCCTGGATGAATTCCGCATGCTTGTGGTTCTTGGCGAAGATGATGGTCTTGCCGAGCCTGTCGCCGCCTTCCACGCGCTGGCCGTGGGTCATCAGGTGCATCAGCACCTTGTCCACCGTGTCGGCGTTAAAAAGCCATTTATTCACCGCCTGCGGGTCCACGCTCTCGGGCGGGCCGTCTTCCTCGTCCCATTCCAGCGCGTCCCAATCTTCCTTCTCCTCCTCGGAGAGGTCGGCGTAGCGTATGCCCTGGCGGGGATATTTCAGCGGCACGGAGATGGCCTGCATGGGTACCAGCACCTTGTCCGCCACCGCCTGCTCCAGCGGGTAGGCGTCGGTCGGCACACCGTTTTCCAGCTCGAAGAGCCGGTAGGTGTTGCGGTCGATCTCATCCTTCGGCGTGGCGGTGAGACCGACCAGCAGGCTGTCAAACCAGTCGAAGATGGCGCTGTATTTGCGGTAGATGGAGCGATGCGCTTCGTCCACGATCACGAGGTCGAAATGCCCGACACCGAAGCGCCGGGCAGCACCATCCTGCTCGTCGATCAGCTTCATCATCGTGGGGTAGGTGGAGACGAAGACACGGCCCTCCGTGTGCTTGTCCGTCACCAGATTCACCGGCGAGGAGGAAGGCAGGTTTTTGGAGAAGGCGCGCACGGCCTGGTTCACCAGCGAGACACGGTCCGCCAGGAACAGCACGCGCTTGGCCCAGTTGGCGCGCATCAGCAGGTCTGCGAGCGCAATGACGGTGCGGGTCTTGCCAGCACCTGTGGCCATCACCACCAGGGCCTTGCGCTGGTGGTGATCCTCGAAAGTTTCGGCGATGCGGCGGATGGCGCGTTGCTGGTAGTAGCGGCCGGCGATCTCTTCGTCCGGCTGCGCCTCGGCCAGGGGGCGGCGGGTGGTGCGGCGCTGGATCAGCAGGTCCAGCTCGTCCTTCTTGTAAAAACCCTGCACCTCGCGGGGCGGGTAGGCAATGTCGTCCCAAATCCAATGCTCGTAGCCGTTGGAGCAGAAGATGATGGGGCGCTGGCCGGTCATCTGCTCCAGGCAATCGGCATAGAGCTTGGCCTGCTGCTGGCCTTTCAGGGCGGAATGGCGGGTGGCCTTGGCTTCCACCAGGGCCAGCGGCTTGCCGTCATTGCCCCAGAGCACGTAATCGACAAAACCCTGGCCGCTGGCGGAGGGCATGCCCGTGACCTCGTGCTCCGCCACGTTCGGCGCGTTGGGGTCCCATCCAGCTTCGCGGAGCAGCAGGTCGATGAAATTGTCGCGGGTGGCGGCCTCGCCGTAATCGTGATGATCGGGCACGGCCGCGTTGGCGGTGCGGGCGGCGGCGACTTCGGCGCGCAGGCGGGCCAGCTCCTCGTCCAGATGCGCCTTGTCCGCCAGCAGGGTGGCGAGCTTTTCGTCGCGCTCCTGCAGTTCGGCCTCACGGCGGCGCAGCTGGTCCAGCGTGATTTTGGCCACCTGCGCCATCGGGCGCGGAAGTTTTGAAGCGTCGAAGGCCAGGCTGTCCGCCGGCTTGGGGCCGCGCGCGTAATGGCGGGCGAGCCAGAAGCAGAGATGGAACAATTCCGCCAGGGCTGTGCGCGCTTCCGTGTCGGAGAAGGGCTTCTCGCTGTGCACGGCCTTGTTGCCGACCTCCTTGAGGTAACGGGCCTTGGCGAAGATTGCCTGACCCGCCACGGTGCGGAAGCTGGGTTCGTGGATGAGGGCGTTGAGATTATCCTGGTAGGGCAGGTTCAGCCGCGCATCGGCCTTGTAGAGCCAGGCCATCACCAGTTCCAGCGTGCGGCGGGCGTAGAAGGCGGCGGCGCGCGGGTCTGAGAGGGCCTGCGCTTCGGCGCGCGCGGCCGCGCCAAAAATGTCCGGCCATTCTGGTTGGAGAAAGCCGAACTGCGACATGGCTACAGGGTTCCTGAGAAGGCGCGGTGTTGGAGGGAGGTGAAGAGGGCGTCCAAAGTGCTCAACTGCGAGAAATGTTTGACCTTCGAGGATTTGATTTTTTTGATTTGATCAGCAAATAGCTTCTGCTGCCCAAGCGGTGCATTCGGTAGTCTGAGAGATGCCAACCCATCTGTGTTGACATTAAACTGCCCGGCAGACGTTTTTGCCACATCACGTAATTGCCTGCGTCCATCAGGTGAAGAAAGGTATGATTGGACGAAAACAGGGTCAAAAACTTTCGTCTTCAGCCGTGCTCTTATCAGATAGGAAGCAAAAATGAACGGCTCTTCAGAGTATTCGGTCGAATTGGCAATGTCATCTGTGAAGACAGCACAGCGTCCCACATAATTTGGATTGCCATTTGTTCGCACAAATAAGACATCTCCTGTTTTGAGCCGCAGTCTATTCAACTCAGCCTGCGTAACGCTCACTCGCTTCATGTCATTTAAATCGATGGCACCGCCAACTACGTTGGGAATTCTTAGGGTTGGAAGTCCACCGTCACCGGACTTGTTTGATGTCCCGTAGCGGAACTCTTCCACACCATCAGCAAATGAGAGTCTATCCTCAGCAGGCAGCGCACCAAACATCTCCACGAAAATGGCCTGGGCCATTTCGTCAAGCTTGGCCAACGCCTCGCGCCGCTTCGCCCGCAGCGCATCAGCCTGGTCGAGAATGGCCGCAATCCGGCGCTGTTCGGGGAGTGGGGGAAGTAGTATCCGGACACCAAGAAGCGGGGCGCGGGTGATTTGAGGTTGTGCAGAGCCGCTGATTACGTCATTCAGCCCACGAAATCGTAACGAATATGCAAGAAAATTGATATCGGCCCTCGTGTGATCGAGATTATCCAACGCCATAGCATTACCAGAAATGTAGCTATATGCAGGAACGATATTAACTGTGCCGCAAGTTGCACCGCGGCAAGTAATGGCAACGGTCTCTTGATCGTGGGTATAAGTCTTATAAAAGCCAATCTGGCCGTTCGCGCCAAATGCGGGATAACCGGCATCAGTCAAATCTGAGCCCGAAATCGTCCTGTGTTGCTTGGGAGAGCAAATCTCTCCTAACTGGATTGAAGGCCAAGCGTTCACCCCAGCATCTCCTCAAGCTTCTTCATCCCCGCGCGGATATCATCCTCAAGCTTCATCAGCTCGGCCAGAATCTCCTTCGGCTTGTCGTGTCGCACTTCCTTGCGCACGATCTCCTTGTAGCGGTTCAGGGACAAATCCCAGCCTGCCGCCGCGATGTCGGCCCTGGGCACGACAAAGCTCTGCGCCGTACGCGGGCGTTTTTGCTCTGCCCCGTCACGCGCGCGCCAGCGCGCCAGTACGTCGGGCAGGTTATTCTTCGCGTGGTCGGCCTCGTCCAATTTCTGCGCCGGCGCCACGCCCAGTTTCTGCTCCGGCAGCAGCGGCTGGCGCTTGTCGTCCAGACTGAAACCGTCCGCCTGCATGTCGTAGAACCACACCCCGTCTGTGCCGCCGGAATCCGTGCGGGTGAAAAGCAGGATGGCGGTTGAGACGCCGGCATAGGGGCGGAAGGTGCCGGAGGGGAGCGAGACCACCCCGTCCAGCTTGTGGTCCTCCACCAGCATGCGCCGCAGCTCCTTATGCGCCTTGGAGGAGCCGAATAGCACGCCATCGGGCACAATCACCGCCGCCCGGCCGCCGGGCTTGAGCAGGCGCAGGAAGAGGGCGAGGAAGAGCAGCTCGGTCTTGCGGGTTTTGACGATGGCGGTGAGGTCCTTCGCCACCGCCTCGGCATCCAGCGCGCCGGCGAAAGGCGGGTTGGCCAGCACCAGGGAGTAGCGCTCCGCGTCCTCCGTATGCTCCTGGGCCAGGCTGTCGCGGTAGCGAATGTCCGGGTTGTCGACGCCGTGGAGCATCATGTTCATGCTGCCGATGCGCAGCATGGTGCCGTCGAAATCGAAGCCATGGAACATGCCCCGGTGGAAATGGGCGCGCAGCTTGTCGTCCCGCAGCACCTCCGGGTGATGGTGGCGCAGATACTCGCCCGCCGCCACCAGGAAGCCGGCGGTGCCGCAGGCTGGGTCGACGATGATGTCCTTCGGCGTGGGAGCGGTGAGCTCCACCATCAGCTGGATGATGTGGCGCGGGGTGCGGAATTGCCCGTTCTGCCCGGCGGTGGCGATCTTGCCGAGCATGTATTCGTAGAGGTCGCCCTTGGTGTCGCGGTCCTCCATCGGCACCTTGTCGATGCCTTCCACCACTTTGACCAGCAGCGCCGGGGTGGGGATGGTGAAGCGGGCATCGCGCATGTGGTGGGCGTAGGTGGAGCCATCGCCGCCGAGGGTGCGCAGGAAGGGGAAGACGTGCTCCGCCACCACTTCGTACATCTCCTGGGGCGAGCCGAGGTTGCGAAATTTCGACCAGCGCATGCTCTCATAGGGGCAGCCCTTGTCATCCTCGCCCTCGGGGAAGATGCGCCGCGCCATGGGCTTCTTCAGCCGGTTGGCCATGGCCTCTTCGCGGGTGTGCTCCTCGTCCAGCCGGCGGATGAAGAGCAGGTAAGTGAATTGCTCGATCACCTCGAGCGGGTTGGAGATGCCGCCGGTCCAGAAATTATTCCAAATCTGGTCGACCTGGTTACGGATCTCACCTGTCAGCATTCGTCTCTCTTCTTCGTCACTTGGTCTATGGCCCGATTTTTGGCCGATCGGGTGGGGGATGGCAACCGGATGGCGGAGGCGCAACAGGCGCCTTCGCCACCGGCTCGGCGCCTCAGGATCGCCGGCTCCCTGGTTCGCACGGGCTATTCGCCGCAGATTTTGCGGAGAATAGCCCGGTTAATCTCCGCAACGCCTGATCACGTTGCGGGTAGATGCTACTCATCCGCCAGCAGCCCTTCCGCATCGCGCCCGCCATACAGGATTCGGTCGATGACGACGGCAGCCTGGGTGAGGTGGAAGGCGATGGTGACGCGCCGCTCAAATCCCACAAGCCGCAGCCCGGGCCGCAGATCGTCCCGGCGGATGCCACGCTCCGGGAAGGTCTCGAAGGCAAGGCAATAGGTCCGGATGCGCTCGGCGTAGCCATAGGCGCGGTCCGGGCCGGACCGATCGGCGATGAAGTCGTAGAGTTGGAGAAGGTCGTCCTCGGCTTCCGGCGCGAAAATGACGGCCCGCGTCACGCGCGGTCTTTTTTCAGGCGCTGTTCATGATGGGCGCGCAGGCGATCCGCCACCTGTGCAGCTGACCGCCCCCGGCCGGGATCGGCCTGCATGGCGTCATAGACGGGGACCACCGCGTCGCGCAGCCAGCGCTCCACCGCCGCGTCGCGCTCCTGCAGCGCGCGTAACCCGGCCCGGACAACCTCGCTCGCCGACGCGTAGCCGCCGGAGGCGACCAGGGCATCGATGTAGCTTGCCTGCTCCGCCGGCAGGCTGATGGTGCGCTTCTCGATAGATGACGCCGTTCGGCTGACCATGGTCGGGGTCTCCTGAGGTTCGGTATGATATTTTCATACTTTTGGCGCGACAGTCAACTGGAAGTGCCCGGGTAACGGGAAGTTGGAGACATGAGTCTCGGCCATGCCTCCAAAAGGTGGATTCGATTGGCTGCAGCCCGTTCACTGCCCCGGCACAGCCCCCCACCAGAGGGATTATGACAATCGTCGGCCGCCTGCCTTGAGCAAACATCAGCAGCGACAACTGCGTCAGCTAAGCACTCCGATCTCGCCCATCAGTTCCTCGCGGTTTTGGTGCGCGAGCCAAATGAGGAAGCTACGGTCCACGACAGTCAGCACGCGGGTCGTTTGATCATAGTCAAAGATGATCGGTCTGATGCTTTTTTGGACTTGCAAGGTGGCGGTACTCTGGAGGGCCTGGGTGATATTGCCTTCATTAAGCCGTGTCCCCTCTGGGTGCTTAGCTTTAATGATTGCAGATATCTGGTTGCGACGAAGGCCTCGTTCCAAGTCACTGTCTGTACTGGCAAGTACAGCATAGGTAAGCCATTTGTACATTTCGAGGTCTGTTTGCTGAAAGCCTTCAGAGAAATTCGTGATGAAAGCCATGTAGCGACCTGCCTGATCATTCACTATCTCACGAATTATAGCCTCAGCGTCAAAACCGGCACCGACAGTTATGTTTGTTTTCTGGGTCTCGTGGATGCCTGCTCGTTCGCAAATTTTGAAGCAGCTCTCTTGGACGAGGGCAACGGCGTCAGCGCTGTACTTGATGAGCTCGTCAATTAGCCCGAGGTCGAAATTGATGTTTAGCAACTGCTCTCCTGCAGCAACGACTTCTCGCAGTTGTTCTTGTGACCAGACGTCGGCATCGATGCTGGCGACACGATTTGTAAGATCACCATTATAGTAGATCAAGCGGTTCTGCTCTCGCCACACTCCTACCACGATGAAGCAGAACTGTGAGTTTTCGTGATAAGCTTTAAGTGAAAAAGAAAAACTTCGCTGCGTGTCCACTCCTAGGTAGTGAAAGTCTTCGAGAATAATGAACTTCTTGAAGTCGACCTCATTCAAGGCCGCGATGATGTCGTTGACATCATTTAGATCAATCTCCAGTCGGCGAGTAGCGACGGCAGTTCCTGTGTTCGTCTCACGAGCGACAGAACCTGAACCAGAAGCCTTGGCAATGAATGGCACGCCCCCCTCGCCGGCAAATTCAGCGCCGTACTTCCACGCACCGCCGACGGTCTTGGTTAGCGTCTGTTCGATGCGGTACCCCGCAGCTTTGAGAATGGCACCATTTAGGTCAACAAGTGACATTGTGTTGAGGCAGCTTACGACAATGTAGTCATCGTCCTGTAGGCAATGGCGTCGGAGAGTAGTCTTGCCTTGCTTGGACGAGCCATAGACGACGACGTGCTTGTCCCTCGTGAGGCTGCTAAGAAACTTCCCATCGACGTCTGGCCGAGCAACGTAGTTTAGAGGTATATCCCGACCTACTCCAAAAGCTTCTCGAAGTTTGACGATATTTTCTGGCATCGCAGTTAAAGATTCCTCTAGGATGAACTAAGCGCGACACTAAGGGGGGAGCTACATAAAGCTCCAGCCCAAGCCTCACCGCAGTGCCTGGCAATGTAGATCAGAAACGATATCCGTACCATATCACCCTTGCAACCATTCGCTCATCGGCACGCCACCGCAACCCTCTCGGGATGTCCAACAGGAACGCTGGCGCAAGCGATAATGCAGGTTGCCGCACCTTGACATATGCCACGACATATGCTAACTATGTGCCATGGAACCCACCCGCCACGTCAAGCTCTTCAAGAACGGCCGGAACCAGGCCGTGCGTATCCCCCGGGAGTTCGAACTGCCGGGCGAGGACGCCGTCATGCACAAGGAGGGCAACCGGCTGATCATTGAGCCTGCGGCACCCCGGTCGCTGCTGGCGCTGCTGGCCACCCTGCCCGCCTTGGATGAGGATTTCGCGCCGATCGAGGATCTACCGCCGGACGACGTGGCGCTCTGATGCGCTACCTGCTGGACACCAACATCCTCTCCGATCTCATCCGGCACCCGCAGGGGCGCGTGGCCGAGCAGATCAGGCGCGTTGGGGAAACTGAAGTCTGCACCAGCATCATCGTCGCGGCCGAGCTGCGCTTCGGCGCCGCCAAGCGCGGCTCCGCACGGCTGGCGCAGCAGCTCGAAACGGTGCTGTCCGTGCTGGACGTGGTGCCATTCGAGCAACCGGCAGACGAGGCCTACGGCGCCATCCGGGCGCAGCTGGAGCTGGCCGGCACGCCCATCGGCGGAAACGACCTGCTGATCGCGGCCCAGGCCAAGGCGTTGGACTGCATCGTGGTGACGGACAACGAACGCGAATTCGCGCGGATCGACAGGCTCGCGTGCGAGAACTGGCTGCGGGGATCGTGACGCAGACATTCCACGCCTACGCGGGCGAAGATCGGTGGCTTACCCCGCTATCTACTCAAATTCGGCTCCATGATCGACGCAGGCAACCTCACGCACACCGTCAATGTCGCTGAGCGCGGCGACGAGATGCGAGATCGGCCGCTTGCCGCGCACCAGCATGGTCACGGTGACATTGCCCTTCGGCGGCGGCACGGCCTCGCGGTGGTTGTCAGCGCCGAAGCCGATCGTCTCAAGCCTGCGGCCGTCCTCCAACCCGACGCGGTCGATGGAGAAGCGCAGATCAGTGCACCTGAGCAGGATTGTCCGCAAAAGCCCGCGCCCATCCTGGTAGGAAATCTGGATTTCCGTCGGCAGCTTCTTGGACCTGGGCAGGCGCCGCGCCAGCATCGGGAAGGCCAGCATGATGATGAAGTAGCCAACAATGGTGGCCAGCGCCAGCACGACCAAGCCCGCACCGCACGCCATGCCCAATGCGGCCGTGAACCAGACGGACGCCGCCGTGGTCAGCCCGCGCACCACGTCGCGGCGCATGAAGATCACACCGCCGCCAATGAAGCCGATGCCGGACACCACCTGGGCGGCGATGCGCGACGGGTCCAGCACGATCCGCCCATAGGCGAGGATGTTGTCGAACCCGTATTTCGAGACCAGCATGAAGAGCGCCGCGGACACGCCAACGAGCGTGTGCGTTCTCAGCCCGGCGCTCTTCTGGCGGATTTCCCGCTCCACCCCGATCAGCGCGGAAAGCACAAGGGCCAGAGCCAGCTCGGTGACCTGCAGCAGGCCCTGCCCGGGGAAGCCCAGGAATTGTCCAACCATCCGCCATCCTCCCTAATAAGCCGGTGGGTATCAAGCGCGACGCCGCGCAAGCCAAATGACAACTTGTATAGACCACCGCGGCACCTGTAGACCACCGGGATGGAGCAAGTGGCCAGACAATCGGGGATCATTCCCTATCAGTTGGAGCCGGATGGCCTGCGGGTGCTGCTCATCACCTCGCGGGAGACCGGCCGCTGGGTGATCCCCAAGGGGAACATCGGGAAGCGCCACGATGCTCGCCAGGCGGCCAAGCACGAGGCCTATGAAGAGGCCGGCGTCAGTGGCGCGGTCGAGAAGATTCCTCTTGGCTTCTACACCTATCAAAAAATCCTGATGGACGGGACACCCCGTCCGACGATGGTCGAGGTCTTCGCCATGCAGGTACGGAAGAAGGCCAAGACGTGGCCGGAGAAGGCGCAGAGGCAATGGGAATGGATGGCACCGGAGGAAGCCGCACGGCGCGTTCAGGAACCTGGGCTGGCTGTGCTTCTCCTGCGGTTGGCGGAACGTCATCTGGACGGTGAACCGGCGCCGTAATTCTTCCCACCAACTTCCCCTCACAATCCCCTCGGGCGGGCGGCGGCGAAGAGCGGCGGATCAAGGCCAACAAGGGGGTGCGGCCCGCATCCAACATGACCGCCGGCATGGCCAAGCGGGGTCATGCGCGGCCCGCAGAGGCGAGCAAGGGGCCCCGGAACTTCGTTTCGAACCTACTACGAATCTGAGGGTCAGGAGTTCGAATCTCTTCGGGCGCGCCACGGAGTTCCTTGAAATTCAAGCGAAAGCGGGCCGGTGGGTGACCACCGGCCCGTTGGCGTTTGGGGGCTTCCCACCACTATCCCCTCGTTGGCCGCGGAACGCCGCGGTTCGCCCGGTGGGAAGCGCGCGCGGCGGCGCTTCCGGGCGCCAGTTCTCCGTCAGATGCCCCGGCCCGAACCGGCGGCCCTGCCCTCATGCACCACCGCGGCCGCTTGGTGCGCCGGCTCGATCCGCAGCTCCCGCCGGGCCTTGGCGACGATCTGCCATCCGCCGCTGACGCCCAGCCCGGCCAGCACCACCGCGACCAGAAGGTCCGGCCAGGCGGTGCCGGTGCCGAACACGCCGAGCGCCGCCGCGACCACCGCGATGTTGCCGATGGCGTCGTTCCGCGAGCAAATCCAGACCGAGCTGCGGTTCGCGTCCCCGCCCCGGTGGCTCCAGAGCAGCAGCGCGCAGGACAGGTTCGCGGCCAGGGCCAGCACGCCGACTGCCCCCATGGTCTCCGGGGCGGGCAGCGTACCGGAGACGGCCATCCAGGCGGTGCTGCCGAGTACCCACAGGCCCAGCGCCAGCAGCGAGGCGCCCTTCAGCAGCGCCGCCCGGGCCCGCCAGCGCAGGGCCAGGCCGGCCACGCCGAGGCTGATGGCGTAGTTGGCAGCGTCGCCCAGGAAGTCCAGCGCATCCGCCCGCAGCGCGGCGGAGCGGGCGGAGACGCCGGCGATCACCTCCACCGCGAACATGCCCAGGTTCACCGCGAGCGCGATCCACAGCACCCGCCGCCACGCCGTGTCCTTCGGCGGCGGTGCCGTTTCACATCCGCCGCAGCACCCACCAGCCATCTCTTGATCCCTTCAGATTCGGTCGACGGACGCCTACATGCCCCCTGTAGCAACTACAGGGTCAAGCAGATGGCGATGACGATCGGCATGCTCGGCAGGGCGACGGGCACCAAGGTCGAGACGATCCGATACTACGAGAAGATCGGGCTGCTGCCGCCCCCGGGGCGATCCGGCGGCAACTACCGCAGCTACGGCGAGGCGGAACTGGGGCGGCTGTCGTTCATCCGCCGCGCCCGGCAATTGGGCTTCTCCCTGGATCAGGTTCGCGCCCTGCTGGAGCTTTCCGATGATCGCGGACGCGATTGCGCCACGGTCGACGCCTTCGCCCGCGGCCACTTGGCCGAGGTGGAGCGGAAGATCGCCGATTTGGCGGCCCTGCAGAAGGAACTGGCCGCGATGATCGATTCATGCCACGGCGGCACCGTTGAGAGCTGCCGCATCATCGAGGCGCTGGGACCAGCGCGGAAAGATTGAGGACGCGCCCTTCCTACTTGGCGTTCCGCCTCTTTCGTCCCGCGGGCAGCGAGGGCGGCACCCCGGCGTCAGGCCCGGGGTCGGCGAACAGCGCCGCGATCTCCACCCCCAGCGCCGCCGCGATCTTCTCCAGCACCGTCACCGTCGGGTTCTCCAGGCGCCGCTCGATCCGGCTCATGTAGGTCCGGTCCACACCGGCGTCGACCGCGAACGCCTCCTGCGAAACCCCGCGCTCGACGCGAAGCCGCCTGATGTTCACCGCCACTCTCTCCCGCGCGTCCATGGTCGGGCGACCACATATTGCGAAGGCCTATTATTCCACGCATAATGGACCCATGATTGTGAAGATCGGGACAGGTTCGGGGTGGGGGCGCCGGTGCTGCGGGCCGGCGTGATCCCGCCGGGGGCGCTGCTCGTCGGGATCACCTGCCTCGGGGTGATGATGGCCCTGATGCCCGCCAACAGGCTGCTCACCCTGCTGGGCCTGCGGCGCTGGCGGCTGGCCGCGCTGTTCATCCCGCTGGTCGGGCCGTTCGTGTTCATGTGGCTGGTGGCGTTCCCCGGCGGGGCGGCAGGTGCGCCTGCGGAAGCCGCGCGGCGGGAACCGGGCTGAGGGTACAAAAGAAAGGGAGCGCTGGACGACTGCGCCCAGCGCTCCTCAATCATTGGTGGAATTCGGCATGTCATGTTTCTAAGGTATCGAATAGCTATTTTCTGCTTTTTCCCATGATCGGCTCGCACCCTCTGGCCAACACGACTTACGCTTGAATTCGTAGAACGAAATGAATATGTTTTTCTACCACTCCAGCATAGATTCGGCCTAGACCGTCGTCCTACACCTAAGCAGCCAACTCGGGGGAGAGCAAAAGCACATGAGGCAGCTCGGGGTGAGGCACTGGACCAACGCTTCTGTGCGTCTCTTTGCGCCCGAGGGCGATCCGATCGAGGCCATAGTCAAGAAGGTACGGACCATGGTCTTGGAGGCGCGAGACGCTGGCTGGGGCGGTCCGCCGTTTAATCCCGTCGCGCTAGCGCGTCAAATCGGTATACGCGTAGAGGCAAGCGCCGCAGTTCCAGACGCCCGCACCGTTGTCGATGAACGTGGCCTACGTATTGAATATAACCCTCAGCAGCGGCGCGCCAGAGCCCGCTTCTCCATCGCTCACGAAATCGTGCACACATTTTTTCCAGACGTAGGCGACGCTGTCCGAAACCGTGGCGGCGATGCAAGTGTACGTGATGATTGGCAGCTTGAGCTGCTCTGCAATATCGGTGCTTCCGAGATCGTAATGCCCGTGGGTAGCCTGCCGAAGCTCGACAACGTACCACCGCTTGAGCGCCTGATCGAGGACCGGCTACGATTCGACGTCTCGATCGAGGCTTACCTGATCCGCGTTGTCAGTGTTACTGACTTACCCGTCACCATGTTTATCGCCTCACCGCACCCGGCTGGCCAAAGCTTTGAATATCGGGTCGATTACGCGATCGCATCATCCTCTGCGCCAGGCTTGCCGCTCGGTGAGCAGCGTATACCGGATAAAAGCGTCGTTCGCCAATGCACCGCGATCGGATCAACGGCGCACGACATCGAGAACTGGGCTGACAACAAACCGGCATTGGTGGAATGTGTCGGCATTCCCGGCTACCCCGGCAGTCTTCTACCACGCGTGGCCGGTATTGTCCGGCACGACGCGCGGGAGCATGGTGACTTTTTACACTTCATCTACGGCGACATCCTCGCCCCTCGGCCGCTGCCACCAATCGTTGTCTGCCAACTTGTCAATGATCGCGCGATCCGCTGGGGCGGCGGTGTCGCCAAACAAATGGCGAGGCGCTACCCTAACGCCGAAGCGCAATTCAGCGAGTGGATCAAGTCTGTTTCTCGATCCGCGCGCCTTGGTGAAGTCCACTACGCCACCACGGCCGAAGGATTAACACTTGCAAGCCTCGTCGCCCAGGAAGGTTACGGACCCGGCGGAACCCGCATCCGTTATCATGCGCTGGCACGATGCCTCGCCAACGTCGCAACATTCGCCTTTGCACGCGATGCTTCAGTGCACATGCCACGATTGGGAACAGGAGGAGCAGGTGGCGAATGGGAGATCGTTGAGGCGCTGATACGGCAACACTTCGCAGGTCTTGCAAAAGGCGTGTGGATCTATGATCTCCCGCCGCGCCAGACGCAGCACGATTTGGGGCTCTGAGCGTGAACGTCCGCCAGCGGCTACAGATAGTATTGCTTTCTGGTCGCATCGGGTCAGGCAAGACACGCCTCGCCGACGGACTGGTCGAGCGGCACGGTGCCACGCTGGTAAAGACTCGCGAATTGATCGTCAGGACACTGCCCCGCACCCGCGCCCAGCGCCAGGATTTGCAACACGCGGGGGAGCGCCTGGACCGACAAACCGGAGGCGGCTGGATCGCAGAAGCACTCGTGAGCCTAATCGAGGAGCGCCGGTCACGCGATGAGCTGCTGTTTGGACTTTTTGTCTTGGACTCTGTCCGCATCGCTGGACAAATCGAAGCAGTGCGACGTGCTTTCGGCGATTTAGTAGTGCATCATGTGCATCTCACTGCTTCACCGACGACGCTTGAGCAGAGATTCGGCGAACGCAATGCCCAATCAGACGATGGTATAACCTGGCATCAGGCGAGCGCAAACGCCACGGAGAAGCAGGTCGAGGGTCTGAAAGCGCTCGCGGACACCGTAGTGGACACCGACCACTGCACGCCGGAAGACGTATTGGTGCGCGCGACAGCCCTGCTCGGGTTGATACCGCGATCCGTCGACCGTCTAGTCGACGTGCTCGTCGGCGGCCAATACGGCAGCGAGGGCAAGGGAAACATAGTCGGGCACATCGCACCTGAATATGACCTCTTTGTTCGCGTAGGCGGGCCTAATGCCGGGCACCAAGTGTACGCGGAACCCCACCCAGAGAAATATTTTCACCTTCCATCCGGTGTAGAGCGAGCACCGAACGCGCGGCTTCTTCTAGGGCCGGGCGCGGTGATTTACCCTCCTAAGTTGCTCGCCGAGATCAGTGCCCACAAGGTCTCAGTCGATCGTCTTGTGATCGATGAGCGGGCTATGATCATAGAAGACGCAGACAGGGAAGTGGAATTGACCAAACTCGCAAGCATAAGCTCTACCGCTCAGGGCGTTGGAGCGGCGTCAGCGAGGAAGATCATGGGCCGCGGCGGGAGCGAAGTGCCTCCTGTTAGACTCGCCAAGGACGTCCCTGATCTGAAACCCTATATCGGCGAAGCTCAGCGCATTCTCGACCTGGCTTATTGTCGCGGTCAGCGCGTTCTACTCGAAGGTACGCAAGGAACGAGCCTGAGCCTGCACCACGGGCCCTACCCACATGTAACCTCACGCGATACGACAGTAGCCGGTTGTCTTGCCGATGCCGGCATCGCTCCTGGGCGAGTGCGTCGGATCGTAGCCGTCTTCCGCACCTACCCAATTCGCGTCGGAGGTCCGTCCGGGGGATTCGGTGGAGCCGAGATTACCCACGAAGAAATAGCAAGTCGCTCTGGCATACGGGTTGAGGAGCTCAAAACACGTGAGATAACAACAACAACCGGTCGCCCAAGACGCTTTGGCGAATTCGACTGGGTTCAGCTTCACAGGTCATGTGTCTTAAACGGGCCCACCGATATAGCGTTAACGTTCGTCGACTACCTGTCTGTCCGCAACCGGCAGGCTTATCGCTTCGAGCAACTAACGGAGGACACGCTGCGCTTTATCGAAGAGGTTGAACGGGTGTCAGGTCAACCAGTGACACTAATATCAACCAAGTTTGATTGGCGAAACGTGATCGACAGGAGATCCTGGTGACCGATGAAGAACTGAACCTCCTCATCAACGATTGTCCGCATCTCTTCCACATGGCCATGCGCCAAAGTTGGCCTTCAATCCAACGGCATGGATTACTCCCGACTAACGCACTACTTGACCTTTGGGAGGTCGAGGAAAACGAGCGCCAAACCCTCACTTCCCGCAGGCGTCCAGCCTCCGTCACGGTCTCGCATCCCGAGCACGGCGAAGTTGTCATTCGAGACCAGATTCCGATGCACGACCATCACCTCGCGAAATGTCTGCGTGACGGCCTAACGCCGCGTGATTGGCACGACCGACTCAATGAGCGTGTTTTTTTCTGGCTGACCGAGGAGAGATTAGAAAGATTACTTTGTGCGAACGCCTACAAAAAGGACGAGCACATCGTCCTGAAAGTTAGTACCGCCTCCCTCATAGCCGAGCGACGCAACCGAATCGAACTTTGTCCATTAAACAGCGGCTGCACAATGCCCTTCCCGCACCCACGCGGCGCCGACACGTTTCTGCCAATCGATAAATACCCCTACGCTCAGTGGAGAGCGAAGCGGCCAGCTCGCGAGACAGTCGTAGAATTAACCGTGATAGGAGGGGTACCGAATATTATCGATCACATCGAAGAGGTGTCGGTCCGCAGGTGTGGAGCGATTACTAAAATATTGTATACTCAAACCAGATGAAGATACCTGCTGGTCAGGATTGGCAGAAGATCACTCCTCTCTGCTTGGCAGGAAAAAAGAAAGGCGTACCGAAGGTACGCTGGGCGTCACCACCCAGCGCACCGTTGAAATTTCCAGCACTCACACCTTCGACGAAGGCCCGCCGGACAACCATGCCCACATGGCACAAACGCCGGCGGCGGTGAGGACGAGGTCGAGCTGGGGTGCCAAGCGCAGCTCGACCTCAGTGCCCAGCAGCGCCATCACCACCGGCAGGGTGAGGATGATCTTCATCGCCGCCGGCAGGCGGTTCCACAGGCCGCGCCTTCTGCCCCACGGAGCTGGCCCTCGCCCTTGGTCTGGTGGCTCAATCTCGCCGATCGCGATCTGGTTCTTCTCGTTCCGCATGGTGGTTCCTTTCGAGTTTTGATTCATTTCTGGATTGGAGAAGGCGCTTCGGCGCCTTCTCCTTCTAGAGGCTGGCCGTGGTGGCAAGGGGCCGGCCCTTCCGTTCGGGCTATGCCGCGTCCTGCGCCTCCGCCGTGGCACCCTCGGCCTGTTTGGCCTCCGGCAGCAGGTTCCAGGCCCGGGAAGCCGTGGTGGCGGTGGCGATCAGCCGTTGTGGACTGTGATGGGCGTAACGCTGCGTCGTGCTGAGCTGGGTGTGGCCCAGCACCGTGCCAATTTCGTTCAACGGCGTGCCGGCATTGGCCAGCGCGGACGCGAAGGAATGCCGCAGGTCGTGAATGCGCAGATCGGCGGGCAAACCCGCCGCCTTCTTGGCCCGCGCCCAGACGCCGCGCAGCCCCTCGATGGACTTGCCCGGCCGGCGATGGCTCGGAAAGACATGCGGATTGGGCACTGGCTCCTCCACCACCGTGCCCGCCGCCCGCGCCTCGGCCAGAGCGGCAAGCCGGTCCGCCTCCAGCAGCCGGCGCAGGGAATCCTGGCGGCGGAGAATCCCGCTTGCCACCGGCGAAAGCGGGATGTAGCGCGGCTTGCCGCTCTTGGAACGCGGCACCACAAGCAGGCCGCGCTCCAAATCGACCTGCTCCCATTTGGCCAGGATGATCTCGCCGCGCCTGGCACCGGTGACTATGAGCAGCGCCAGCGCCGCCGCCGCGACGGGGTCCTCGTCCGCGTCGAGCGCCTTCACCAGCGCCTGCGTTTCCGCCGGGCTGAGATAGCGGTCGCGATGCTCCTCGCGCAGCATGCCGGGCGAAGCGGCGGGGTTTCTCCCTTCGAAAAGCTCCCATTTCGATGCCAGATTGAACATCGCCCGCAGCGTCGCCAAATGACGATTGACCGTACCCGGCGCCAGGCCTTCCGCGACCAGCTTGCGGCGCAGTTCCGCCACGTCCGTCACCGTCACCTCGTCCAAAGCCTTCCGGCCCAGGGCGGGCAGGATGCGCCGGTGCAGATAGGCGTCGATATTATGGGCCGAGCGCAACCTTTCCCGCACATGGGGCAAGTAGTGATCGGTCGTGAACTCCGCCACGCTCGGCACGGCACGCCGCTTTTCCCGGGCGGCGACGGGATCGCCGCCGAGGCTTACTTCGGCCTTCAGTTGCTCGGCGCGCTTGCGCGCCTGCTCCGCCGTAACATCGCCCAGACGCCCCAGCTTGATCTCGCGGCTGCGCCCGCGCTGGTCTTTGAAACGAAAATACAGGGTGATCGTGGTCCGGCGCTGCTCGGCGATGAACCCGTGCAGCTTGCTGTCGAACAGCCTGAACTTGACAACCCCCGCAGGCAGGGGCGCCAAATTCCGCAAGGCGGCGGACGTGATGATGGCGGTGCCCATGGCAAAGAGTCTCCTTTCATGGGATGAGGTTTGGTTTGAAGAATTGCGCCCGACGGACGCATCGGGCGCGTTGGCGAACAGTCGGTAGTTCCTGCCTGTCTCTCCGCCCTACCCTGCCCCGCCGGCATCTTCCGCCGCACCGCGCGCGATCCGCACGCGGCGTATCTCGGCGGCCAACGCTTCGCGTACAGCATTGCGGCAGGTCCAAAGCCGGCGCAGATACGGCGCCCGCTCCGCCCATTCCCGTAGCGCCTCGTCGACAAGGATGACGATCTGCTCAGGCACGATGCCTTCGTCACGGCTCTCGGGGTCGGGGCAGAGGACGAGGTCGAGCTCGCCGCTTCGCGCCTCCGTCCAGCTATATGGCGAAGGCAGAACGCCCGGCACGAAGGTGACGCCGCCGCCCAGGGTGTCGCCCGGCGGCAGCAGCCGGATCGCCTTGCCCAGCGCCTCCAGCACCTCCAGGGCGCCGCCTTCAGGCGCCCTTGCCTGCTCCAGGATCATGCGGGCCTTGGTTACGCAGAGCAACTGGCGCAGCGTCCAGCCCACCGAGGCGGAGGCCACGGTGCCGTAACGGACGGGAATGCCCTCCCCGTCCGCGCCGGTGTCCAAAACCACCGTCCAGAAGCGCTGCTCCCAGTAGGGCAGCACGTCCGTGCCGAGAAAGTACAGGAAGCGCTTGCCATCGGCGGTGCGGCGCTCCGCGAGAATCTCGTCGTCGGAGAAATCGATCATCGGCATGCGCCTCCCGCCGGGCTCGGCGAATGTGACGCCGTACTGGCGGACGGGACCGTTTTGGTTCCGTTCGACAGCTCAGACACGCTGGCGCTGTCCACCTCGAACACCAGCCACAGATCGTCGCTTTCAACGGAGACAGCCACGCCCTCGGGAATCCAGAAGGCGTTGATCTCCTCCTCGTTGGGATCGTCGTTGAGGCGGAACAGGTCGGCCGGCTCGCGCACCGCGATGCCGAGCGTGGCGAAATACGCGATGATCTTGAGCGGGTCCTCGCCGGTGCGCACGGCCTCGTCGAATTTGATCCGCTGCACATCGGGCAGCTTCTCGATGCTGGAGAAGCGCAGCAGCAGCGCCTCCAGCGTTTCGGTTTCGTGTCGGTCCATATGATGGGGCTCCAGACGCAGGAAGCCCCGCCTTTGCGGGCGGGGCTTCTTGCTGGTTCGGGTTGGATGGATCGCCCGGGCCGGCAACGGCCTGGGCAACGGCATCACATGCGGTTGAGCGGTTGGGCGTCGGCGCCGATGCGCCACGCCGTACTGGGCAACTTCCTTGATCAATAGTGAAGGAAGTAACCAGCCGGGCGGGCCGGATCAGCCCGGGTCCGTCTCCGCGTCGCAATCCGCCACATGCGCCGCCCAGCGCGCCCTGACCCGTTCCGCCTCCAGCGCCAGCGCCGCGCGCACCTCGCGCCGCGCTTCCCAGCAGCTCCGCCGCCACGGCGTGACCGGCAGCCAGTTGGTCAGCGTCATCTCGATCAGGACCAGAAGCTGCTCTGGCGTGACGCCGCGCTGCCGCGCCTCGGCATCCGGGCACATCTGGATGGCGAACCGCCCAGCCCTGGCCAGGCTCCATGGGAACGGCGAGGCCGGACCGCCAGGCGGCGCCGGCTCGAAGGAGACCGGCGGCACCGCCCAGCCGTCCTGCGGCTCGCGGTGCATTGCGGCGGCGCGGTCCAGGTGGCGCACGATCTCGGCCAGGACAGATTCGCCGAGATCGTGCGCCTGCTCCGCCTCGAACCGGGCCAACGCCACGGCCAAAAGCTGGGTCACGGTCCAGCCGTCGAAAGCGTTGAGAACGGCGAGGCGAATGAACGCGCCGCCATCCGCGACCTCCACCGCCGCGCCCCAAAGGCGCGGCGGTCGACCCGGGATCAGGCTGGTGGAAATGAGCGCCACGTTCCGCCCGGTGCTGGTCGCGCGCCACGCGACATTGTCGCGGCCGCTTCCGTCTCCGGCGGTGGATGGGGACCTGGCGGATGCGGTCTGGGCGCTGGATTCCATGGCCGCCTCCTTCATTTGGTGAAGACAGACCATTGCCCATCCGGAACGAGATAGACGGCGATGCCCTCCTCGACGCGGTAGGCCTGGATTTCCTCCTCGTCGGGATCGGTGCAGGCGGCGAGCAGGTCTTCCAGGTTCTCGATCTTCGTGCCCAGATCGGCGAAGTATGGAAGCAGATGCAGAGGATCGTCGCCGCGCGCCAGGGCGTCGGCCAGGCGCAGATGCGGCACGTGTCTGGGCAGATCGTGGCCTTTGGCGTGCCGGTGCACCAGCGCCGCCAGTGTCTCATCTCCTGATTCCGTCATGGCTGAACTCCATATGAAAGCCCCTGCCGCCGATGCGGCAGGGGCTTGGTTGCGATAGGCCGCCGCGTCACGGCAGGCTTGTTCATGAAATTCCGTTTGGCACCCGGGCTGTAACGGTGAGGCAGCCCGCCTCTTGCCTACCTGGTCACCGGCGGTGCCGTGCGCAACTTCTCCAGGTAGACCTTCACATCCTCCATGATGTAGCGCGTCACGTTACGCGCCAGCTGGATGCGGGTCGGGCCCTTGCCCGCCCGATGCCACTTGGCCAACGTCGGGAGAGTAACACCGAGGTGCTTGGCGACATCCCGCTCGGTGAGCAGACGGCCGGGGGCTGGCGCGCTTTCCTCTGCGGCGGCGCGTGCGGTACGAGCGGGCAACGGGGCGGCCAACGGCGCCCTATTTGCAATGGCGTGCGTGGTGGTCTGCGTCATGCGGATCTCCTGAATGTATGAAATCGATCAGATGGGCGCGTGTATCGGCAGGCGTGCCCAAACTACTGTTGCAGGCGCCAACGTCGTTTTCGTTCTCCCCTGGGTATGAGGCGAACTGCACGGGCCGTCGTCGAGGGGACAGATCGTCCGGCAACACATCCATCTCATCCGGCCGGGCGACCTTGGAGGCTCCATCCCGAAGGAGAATCACATGCCGGGGTAAACGCGCCTGCCGATCGACTGCGGTTGTGCCGCGCGGACATGCGTCTGCCCTAACAGGCGATTGGGCGAACGCGCATACGCGCGACCCTCGACCGTACAGCAGAAGGACTTGACAGCATGCAGATCATCACGATCGCCGCCACAAAGGGTGGCGTCGGCAAGACGACGCTCGCCGCGGCATTGGCCACGGCAGCGCTCACCGCCCGCCCCGGTATCAGGGTCGGGCTGGTGGACCTGGACCCGCAGGGCTCGCTGACCGCCTGGTGGAACTGTCGCGATAAGAGGGAGCCCCAGCTGCTCCGCCAGCCGGAGGGCGATTTCAGGTTCGACACGGCGGGCGCCAGGGCCGCGGGATTCGACCTGATCATTATCGACTGCCCGCCCGGGTTCTCCGACATTCTGGCCGACGCCATCGCCACCGCCGACCTGGTGCTGATCCCGACCGGGCCGGGCACGCTCGATTTGAACGCCATCGAGACGACGGAGATATTCGTGGAAACGCTGTACCTCCCGCGTCACTTCGTTCTCAACCAGGCGATCCACAAGAGCCGGCTGGCGGGGCGAGCCGTGCAGGAACTGAGGGAGCGCGGGCACCTGCTGCGACAGGTCGTCCACCATCGCGTGGCGATCGCCGAGGCGATGCGCAAGGGATCGACGGCCCTTGAGGCCGAACCGACGGGTGCCGCGGCGCGCGAACTCGCGGCGTTGTGGGCCGAGGTCAGCGCGCTGTTGGGGAGGGTGCCGTGAAACAGTTCGACCACGCGGATCGGCCGCTCCTGCACACCAAGGGCGAAGCGACACCGCTCGCGGAGCCAAAAATCAGGGTACCGAAACGCGCCTCTGGACGGCGCGTGGGTGCCTCCCTGCCGACCGAGCTGTATGTACGATTCAAGGCATATGTGGCGCGCCGTGGAGTTACGGGCGAGGAAGCAATCGTAGCCGCCATCGAGGCCCTGCTTACGCGGGGCTGAACTCTGGCAACCCAACGGACATCATCCTAAAGGGACAAGTACAGAGAAGGGGGCAGCGTCGAATGATGCTGCCCCCCTTCTCCGTCTCCGTCTCGAAATTAGATACTCTACGCGGCATCCTGCTCGTCATTATCGTTGTGTGCGGACCGCGCAGGTGGGCCTTCTTCCGGGTGAACGGCGGCAAGCCGGCCGACGGAATTGACGGCCTCGAGCTGGCGGTCGGCCTGGAGGTGGGCGTAGCGGGACGTTGTCGAGAGCTGCGTATGCCCGAGCAGCTTGCCAATATCGTAGAGCGGCACGCCGTCGTTGGCGAGCAGGCTGGCGAAGGTGTGGCGGAGGTCGTGCAGGCGTAGATCCTCCGGCAGGCCCGCCGCGAGCTTCGCGCGCGCCCAAATCCCGCGCAGCTCGGACAGCGCCTGCTCCTCACGGCGGGGCGACGGAAAGACAAATTCCGCGCCCGGCTGGCGCGGCTGCAGCTTCAGGACGGCGATGGCCTGGTCGGATAGAAAAATCGGCCGACGGCGCCCGCTCTTGGAGCGCGGCACCCAGAGGATGCGGCGGTCGAAATCCACGCAGGACCAGCGTGCCAGAAGAATCTCGGATTTGCGCGCGCCGGTCAGCGCGAGCAGCGCCACGGCCGAGGCCGCACCCTGGTCGGGGTCGGCCGCAAGGGCGAGGAGCAGCGCCTTCACCTGCGCGGCGTCCAGGAACATCTCGCGCCCTTCCGTGCGCAGCATCCCCGGCGAAGCCGCGGGATTCCGCCCCTCGAAGAACTGCCACTCGATGGCCAGGTTGAAGGCGCGGCGCAGCGCGGCCAGGTGCGCATTCACGCGCGACGCGGACAGCCCCTCGTCGATCAGCCCCTTGCGAAACCTGGCGACATGCAGAGGCGTGATCTCGTCCAGTTGGAGCTTGCCCAGCGCCGGCACCACGCGCAGCCGCATCAGCCCTTCGACCTCGACATAGGAAAGCAGCGTCTCTTTCGCGTGCGGCAGGATGTGCTCTCTGACAAAAGCTTCGAAGGTCGGAATGGCGCGGAGGCGATCGCGCTCCGCCGCGGGGTCGCCCCCGCGCCAAACATCCGCCTTATGCTTCAGCGCGAGTTTCCGCGCCTCCTCCGGCGTCAGCTCCGGGTGCTTCCCCAGCTTGATGTCGCGCACCCGCCCGCGCGCGTTGCGGTAGCGTAGCCGGTAGGTGATTCCGCCGGTCGCGGAGAGCTCCATGTGAAATCCCGACAGTTGAGCATCCACGATGCGAAGCCTCGCCGTGCCGGCAGGAACAGCAGGCAGGTTGCGTAGTAGCGCCTTGTTCAGGGTGGCGATGGTCACGGATTGCCGACCTCGGCAAGGAGCTGGACCATCCTCTCCGCGTCTTCGGGCGCGAAGAAGCGCACCCACTCAACGCTTGGGAAGCCCGCGATGATCGCACGCAACAACGGCACCACGCCGGCTGATGCTCCCACTACGCCGGCAACGGGCTCGTTGCCTTTGCGCGCACCGTTCTTCACCTCGTTGATACTGGTCTCGAAACCCGCCGTGGAAAGCCACGCAGCCACCTCCTGGTAGCTCATAGGGCCCAGCTCCAACCCCCACATCCCGCGCACCAGCGCGCGCAGCACCTGGCGCTTGAGAACGTCCGTCCCGCCGCCCTTGGTAACCTTCACGCTTGCCCCCGACCTCTTGCGCGCCAGCATTGCCGCCCTAAATTCTTTCCAGGCCGCCCAGTCTTCCGTGGTCTTCAGTACGCCTTGTTTTTGGTCGCGCCAGGCCTCGAAAACCTGACGCTCCATCAGGGCTTCCTCGACCGTTTCAAAGGCATCTGATTCTGTCGCCAAGTGGCGTTGGCCGGCATGCGTGCCGCACTTGATTTCGGCCATGCGGCCATCACTCAGGCGCCGTTTCATGTCGGGTTCCAGGCTGACGCGCAGGTCGTGGTCAAACCCCACCAGATCAGTGCCGCGCGTCATCTGATCACGTAGCGAAATGAGATCGTGGCGCTTAACGCGCGTTTCGTGTGTGCGCCCGAGATACAGCCCAAGCATCCACTCATTGGCGTTCTCTTCCCGGGGCACTTTCACCGAGGCCTTGGCCAGAATCGGTTGCTCACCCTCCGGGAGGCCCGTCGTCGCGATGCCCCTGTTGCGGAAGGCGATGACCTCCTCCGCCGTCTTCTTGATCTCCAGCAGCTCGGCGCGCGCTTCGCGCCGAGCAGAGCCAGTCAGCTGGGCGAGGCGCCCACGCGCCTCGCCCAGCACAAGGGCGGCAGGACCGTCGACGGCAATCTCATCCAGTGCGGCGTCGGTCAGGAAGCCATCGGTGCTCACGCTCACCACCTGACGATGGGCCGGGATCGAATTCAGCATCTCGGCGATGGCGGCCCGCACCAGACCGGTTGTGTAGGCCGCGAAGGGGGCGCAGGTCACCGCAGAGGGTTTTAGCTGCTTGCTGCCGCCGGTCAGCATATCGAAGGCCGTGCTCTTGTGCACGGCCTGGGCGGTTTTGCCGTAGAGGGAGTTTGTGATGACCTTGACGGTCTTGCTCTCCAGCGTGTCGCGGCCATCCTGCTTGAAGCTCTCGCGGAGCTTGGCCATCTGCACGACGAAATCCTCGTACGGCCGCGTAGCGCGGTCCCATTCGATGACGACGCCGAGTGTGATCTTGACCGATACGCCGAGCGAAATGGCCGAAGCGATCTCCGGCGCCGTCGCGACCGCCGTACCGCGCTTTGGAAAAATCAACCCGTGCCGGGTGCGCACGCCGAACACGGGGAAGCGGATATGCGGGGGCGTCTCGAATTCCACCTCGGCTACGCCCAGGACGTCGACCCGGAATGCCTCCAGCGCCCCCTCATCCCCCTCCCGGACGATGCGCACGCTGCTGTAATTCGGCACACCGATGGCCGCCATGGCGCTCGGGTAGGCCGAGCGCAGGTCTATGTCGCGCAGCAAGTCGCCGGCGTGCACTGGCCCCGTCAGGAAAGTTTCCGTGCGACCGCCGTGGTAAGCGTCGCCGGCTGCCTCGTTGATGAGCCGGGTGGCAAAGGTCGGGAGCCTCTCCCGCACCGTGATCATCTTGCCGGTGGCCTTCAAATACCGCGTTCGCTCCACCAATCGCGTGCCGAACAGCACGCTTTCGTCGATGCCGCCCTGCTTCAGCATCCGCCTAAAAAGCATCACCGCGGCCCCGCCCAGCGTGCCCGGCACCATGGGTAGGCCTAGCCGCTCCGTGCAGAACATGGCGAAGCGTTGAGCGTAGCGCGCCGTGATTTCGGCGTCGCGGCGCAGGTAAGCATCAAACAACGCAGGCTGCTCAGCCTGAAATACGTCCATCCCGCTGGCATGGTAACCGTCGGGCAGTCTGATTTTCGGGTAACCGAGGAGCGCGCCGAGGGCTTCCAGCGATGCCCCTTCCGGGGCTAGATTGTGCGTATCCAGAAACTGAACTCGCAACTGTGTCGCGTTCCGATTGCGATCCAGCGCTATAACATCCCGCTCACTATACGGCACCCGGGGAAGCTGCTCGAATGGCACGCCCGTCTGGGCCTCGGTTTCCAAAGCCAGAACCGCATCGCGCCCGCCGGAAGCAAGAGTGCCCTTGACCGCCGCCAACTGAGGCTTGAGCCTCCCGAAATCCCGGCACGCAGCGAAGTCACCACGCCCAAAATGAACGCCCACGACGACGCGCTCCGGCATCGCCGGCAGCACACCCTTGTCGATGGCCCCCTGCAGCGCGCGGCCGAGCAGCAGCCCAAGAGACAGCCGGTGCCTCCGCTCGGGGCCGCTCGGCGTGACGACAACCGAGCATGTTTTCTCGCCGCACACAACCGACAGCCCGTAGGCGAGGACGATGTTCTGTGATTTCTTCCGCTGCGGATGTTTACACCACTCGGTATCGAACCCGACAAACACCAGGGCGGATTCCATGATTATGCCGGTGTCGTCCGGATTACTTATTACCCCATCCGACTTCCGACACTTTCTATCTTTCTTGATTTTTACCGCATGTTTCTTTTTCATCTTTACGAAATATGCTCGTTGATTCTCTTCAGCGTCGCCACTGCTGTTCGGTAATGATGTGATTTGATCGCTCATTTTGACCTCAAATGATAAAGGCCGGCGGCGGTTGCCGCCGGCCAAGGCGCCGCAATTACGGGCGCCGCTTGCCCCTGAGGACCGCATCGTCGACAGCATCGAGCTGCTCGTTCAGGCTGAGGAGCTCTACCTCCGCCTCCGTTTCGTCATCGAACTTCAGCGCAACGATCAGGTCGTTCTTTTGATCGTTAACGAAGATCGTGTTCCCGCTCCGGGTCATAGCCCCGATCATCCCCTTCAGGATGCGGCCGCCCTTGCTCGTCTTGATGAATGTGCTCAAACTTGCTCCTTCTCATCTTCAGTTTCGTCGATTTGAACCTGCACGGCACTATCGGCCGCATCGCCGGCACCAGAGGCTTGCTCTGGCTCAGGCTCCACCGGTGATTGGGGGATGGCTTCTGTTGTGGTCTTCTGCTCGCCTACAGAATCAGTAAGGTTAGCGGTCGACGCTCCATCGTCGCTTTCATCGGATGACGGCGTGGCACTCGGATTAGCAACCTCACTAGGCGCAGACTGCGATGTCGGTCGAACGGCTTCTTGATCGCCTGTGTCAGCGGACACAGTAGCGATCACCTCACCGAAGCCATCAGTTAGACGAATCAAAAAGGTGAACTCACCGTTCACGCCAACGGGTAATCCGGTAACAGGGATGCTTGGCGGTCTAGCAACGTCGTTCGACCTAGCGCGCCCACGCGGAGGTTGAGACCTCGTGCTGGCTTCCTGCTCCCGTCTCGCCTGCAAAGCGGCATCGTAGCATTTCGAAATTCCGCCGTTTTTCTCAAAGTATTCGGCGACGCCTGACGCGCTCCCACACTGGGTCAGCACCCAACCCAATGCCGCACCTCGCTTGCTTGCTGCATCCTTGCTGATCCCCGTATCCGTTAGCTGGATCACTTTTTGATACGGGCTTGCCTGTGTCGCTTTCGTCGGCTTTTTGCCCGCGGCTTTGACGAACTCGATGAGATCGAAGCGGGGATGTCCAATCGTGAGCGCCACTTTCTGGAGGTGTGCATACCGATGCCGCATTGCTTCCTTCTCCGATTCATAGGGAAGCTGTGCGCTCGCGACACAGGACGCATAGGCGTCGCAATTATAAGCTTTCACAGCTGCCTGCTCTACGGCTGCGCTCCCGTCTTCGGAAACCACTTGGGGCTGTATCAATGGAGCATTGGAAAGGTTGCTCTGGAGCAACCTTTCGTTGCCCGCTGTCGCGGCGGACATGATGTGCGGGACAACCGATGAAATCGGTTCGATATTTTGGTCGTACATTTTTCTCCTTCCAACTGAGACGCGGGAATGCGCACGTCAGGAAGGGGGGAGATATGCCACCCAATCGAGCGGCGCATTGTAGGATTTGGATAACCTGCTACTCTCCGCGCCGACTATATTTTCCGACTACGAATACCTGAGCATGACCAGAACGAAATCAGAGCCTGTTTACCCTCAACCCGTTCGGCCGATACGGCTTGACCAAGCTTTTCGGTGGGTGCTTGCGTGGTTTGAGGACAAGGATGAGGTCCCAGTACAGCAGTGTCTCGGCCTGTTGCCCGGCCAGGACGAAGCAATGGATTTACCTCCAGCTCCGGCTGCTACCGGTCCGGGCTATGCGCGCCGCTTCAAGCCAGCCCAAATGCCAAGCCGACGGGATGGCAGTTTCAAGTCGCCCGTGCCGATCGCACGCACACCGCGCGTGCCGGACTTCGAGCAGTTAACGGTGCTGTTGCATGACCGCGAGCACGGCAATGGTGCATCGTCCCAGGCTGAGCTTCGTGTCTGTGCCGTTCATGACTGGCTGCAGCGAATAATCTGGACCGAAGGCACAGCGACGACAGCCGAGACATCGATCGAGCGGCGCAACGGGGCTGGGTCCGTACGGCGGGGTCGTACTCCTATCGCAGCCCAGACTTGGATGCGCATGAATATCAGCTACGCCGACGCAGAAGCAGAATGCATCGACGATGATTACGAAGTGCCAGACGACGCGCTACTCATTGGCAGGCCAGTATATAAGGAAATCGAGCTCGACCAAGATCAGCTATACAGGGCTCTTTGCGCTGAGTTCAGATCAGAGCGCCCGTTGGATATCCATGTGACGGACATGGACGGTCAGAAAAAATGTGAGGTCTGGTGGCGAGGACGCGTCTACAGTTTCGATCTTGGCAATCGAGCTGAGAGAAAAGAACGGGCGATGCGATCATTTGAGATTCTAATCCAGAATTCAGGAATAGATATCTCGTACTGGCTTCTCGATCTCCTTGCCGGCCGTGATGTAGATACCGGAGTGCAGTCGCCGAAAGCTAGAAAGCTCAAAATAGAACTAGCGGCACGAATCAGACCCATTTCGCAGAGCCTATACGGGCGCCAGATATCGATATTTGACGCCCATAAACAGTTGGACGACGTTCTCTCAGAGGAGAAGTACGAGGGTCATAACCTTTGGTCGTGGGCAACATGGTCTCCAGGATACGAGAAATCCAACTCCCATACCGGCGTGAGCCCCACACCGGCCTATAAAACCGTCGCGGAAAATGTCCAAAAATCATTACAAGAGGGAGAAAAGCTGATTGCCGAACGCGTGTCTGATGAAGCGGCAGCTTATCTTCGTACCCGGTTGCGCCGCGGGCCCATTTCGGCCAGCTTCAAGCCGGACACGATACCATAGTGAATTTGAGCGGTCCGCAAGTCATCTGACAACTCGTCTCCACCAAAAGTTGCCTGAGGCAACAATGTTGGCGTCGTGCCTTTTCTCTTGCGGAACCGGGTACAAAGAAATGGCCGGCAGGATGCACCTCCTGCCGGCCTAATATCTGACGCAACTTACACATCATCAGCTCGGGTCGCTGCGTCACCTATGGCTGTGGAAGACGCAGGCTGTAGCTGGTGCTCCGCCCGCCGGCCTCGTCTTTCATAAGGATACCGCGCGCGATCAGGTCTTGGATATCCCGGCCCGCCGTGTCCTGCGAGCATTTGGCGAGCTTGGCGTATTTCGACGAGGTGAGCTTGCCCACAAACCCATCTAGCAGCCGGTTGACGATCCCGCGTTGGCGGTCGCTGAGCGAGGTACCAGCCTGTGCCTCCCAAAATCTGGCCTTCCGCAGGACGGCTTCCAAAACGATCTCCGCCGCGGTGAAAGCGCGATCGAGGCAGCCCAGGAACCACGTGATCCAAGGCGTGATGTCGAGGTCGCCTTTCTGTGTGGCCTCCAGTACCTGATAATAGGCGTTGCGCTCGACCCGAATCTGGGCCGACATGCTGTAGAATCGCTGGCCCGTCCGCTCGGAGCGCGCCAGCGCCATGTCGGCGATGGCGCGGGCGATGCGGCCATTGCCGTCATCGAACGGATGGATGGTGACGAACCACAGATGGGCCAGGGCGGCGCCGAGGACCGGGTCAATCTCGCCGGGCGCATTGAACCAGGCGAGGAAGGCGTCCATCTCGGCCGGCAGCTTGGCCGCGGCGGGTGCTTGGTAATGGACACGCTCGCGCCCGAGGGGACCGGAGACCACCTGCATGGGACCACTTTCATCGGTTCGCCAGGCACCGACCGTAATACGGTTTATACCGCTGCGCCCCGTGGGAAACAAAGCGGCCTGCCACGAGCATAACCGCTCAGCGGTTAGCGAGGCCGCGTAGTTCTGGGTGGCGTCGAGCATCATCTCGACCACGCCCTCCACATGCCGGTCGACCGGAGCGAGAGCGCCGATATCCATGCCCAACCGGCGCGCGACCGATGAGCGGACCTGTTCGCGGTCCAGCGTCTCACCTTCGATTTCGCTGGATTTGATCACCTCTTCGGTCAGGGATTGCAGCACCGCCTCAGCGCGTAATGGGAATCCCAGCGTCTCCATGCGGCCGATCAGCCGTCCCTGGTGGTGGCGCACCGCTGCCAGCGGGGCCAGGATGGCGTCCTGGTCCCAGTGAAATTTTGGCCAACCCGGCAGCTGATGGATATAGACTGTCATTTTCCGCACTTTCTGCGGAGATTATGGCCAGAACCACCATATCACGCAATTATATTCTCCGCACAAAATGCGGTGAATATGGCCCTTAATCTCCGCACGAGCCTCGACCTAGTGACCTTGTCCTGATTCATGGGAGCGCGGCCCGGTCTTGCGAGCCAGATTTTTGGTCCCCTAGGCCCCCAATGTGCTATAAAGCCCTCATGAGCCAAGCTACCCAGCCTACCGATCCCGATCTTGAAACCGAACGCCAGCTGCTTGAAGCTGCTGTTGCGGAAGCGCGTGCGGATCACCGCCCTAGCGTATCGCACGATCAGGTGCGGGTTGATATGTTGCGCGAAATCGAGCGCCTGAAACTCAAGACTGCCAAGCATTAAGCTGTGAAGGTCGAGTGGCGTCCCAGCGCGCTCGATGATCGGGATGCGATCATCGAATATCTTGAGCCATTGAATCCGCATGCAGCTGCGAACCTGCTGCAAGCCCTTGTCCTCGCGGGTGACAGTCTCACGCTGTTTCCTCACAGGGGGCGCCCGGGATTGGCAACGGGCACCCGCGAGTTGGTCGCCATTTGGCCCTACCTCATCGTGTATGAAGTCGATGCCGCGGCTGACTTGGTGAGCATTTTGCGTGTCTGGCATGGCGCCCAGGATCGCTGATTTCGGGGAGCGTGCAAGCGTTGGGCGAAAACGGGCGGGCGGCTGCGCCCGCTGCAGAACCGGCATTATGGAAACTAATAGTCACCACTGTGCCACGCCCAGCTTGGCCGAGGTAGGCTGTAACTTGTGCTGCGACCACCAGCCTCGTTTTTAGCCACGCAACCCGGGTGCTGGAGAAGCACTCAGCCAATTTCACGTATTTCCCCGTCTAAGCCGCCGGAGGGGGAGTCCAGCCCATGGACCAGTCTATGATACGTAGAATGGGTGACTCCGGCGCAAGCAAGTCGATCTCGGTGTGTTGGATGACAGTTTCACGGCCGTCTCGCCGCGCGATAAGCCCAATACCGCAGGTCTCATACGTTTTGTAGGGGTAGGATGGGTCTGCTCGGTGGCGTGCAATGACTTGGTTGTTCCAATGGGTCATGACCATACTGTTTGTCACCATTACAATGGTCCCTGCACGATCACAGACGCGTAGCGCGCGCTGTACGATCCAGGGAAAGCACCCCTGGCGACCACAGGTAGAGCCATCCATAACCGGGGCATAGAGCCAGTCGAGCCCAATATTGTCGGAAATCCAGTCGCCTGGCATATTGTGCGACATATCCGCGCATATCAGGGCCATCAGGCGACCGAACCCATCGAATTCGGTTATCTGCACGTTGATGCCCGGCGAGGTATTTTCATATAGCGGTATGGGGTAATGTTGGCCGTCTATTCCAAAGCGAGATTGAGCAACAGCATCCAGATTCCAGTGAGAAAGCTTATCCTGGGTGAACAAAATTTTGCCACTGGCGCTGATCGCTGCGACGTAGTTGCGGTGCATACCGCCGGACACCTTGGGCGCCTCGATCACACCGATCAGCATTAGGCTAAGGCGAGGCACCTCACCATCGTCGGCCAGGGCAAATTCGCGCCTAAGGGCTTTGAATTTTTTAATAAAATCAGGGAGGAGATCGGCATCGACCGTCATTTCCGGCAACAGCAGCATATGCGCGCGATTTACAAATGTTTTACGCAAGATCGCTTCAAGGCGCGTTAGAGGGACGGCAAGCTCGATCGCATAGCGATCCCCCTGCACCCAAAGTCGCGCATCCGCGTCTGTTTCAACAACGGGTGCGAGGGCAAGCCTAAACGCATCCGTTGGCCATAGAATGCCAATCTCCTCGGGCGGGAAACGGCGAAAAACTAATGCTATGGGACGGCTACCCTCGGTACTGCTTGCAGCATCAGCGGCTCCAGCCATCACTACGGCCGGCAGAAAAACGCAGATATCGAGTAACGAGCATATTATAGAGTAGGTGCTCGGGGCTGCGGCCCAGTCAAGTTCGGAGTCGTCAAGCCGCAAAAAAGGGCTACCAAAAGCCTGGCGAGCGATGATCGTCCCATGCTGGAGGTTGGTGTTGAATCGATCCTCCATCGCCATCCGGTCGAGATGGGCTTCGTGGTCAGGTAGGCGGTGCAGGGTGACCTCGGAAGGAAGTAATGGACGATGCCAGCGGTCCAGCCGTTGCAGCGCTGCGGCGCAGAGGGCGAAATCCTTAGCCGTCGTAGGCGTTGCAGGCGGCCAATCGCCAAGCGATTCGGCTACTTCGGCGCAGAGTTCGGCGCTTGGAATAAGCCATTCATCTGGAGGAACCATATCCAAATCAAGGCGATCAAGCTCCTTTAGGAGAGTCTCGGGGGCGAAGGACGGGCTGTGGAACATTGCACTCGCCAGTACAGCAAGCGCATCCGAGGGATCCGTTAGGGGGGTTGCGCCAGTCACGATTTTCTCGTTAATAAATAATTAACTTTTGTGGTGTCAATTGATGTCAATTGTGCGTTGAGCGATATAGGGATTACCATGGGCAAAATCCAATCAATCGAAGCAATGCGAGCTGGCCTCACCGAAGCTGTGTCCCGCAGCGACTGGCAAAAGGCACGTCGTTATATCGATAGACTGAAAGGCATCGTGTTGGACAGTCTCCTACAGGACGACCCCAAGGCAATTCGGCTTGCCGCAAATGCGTTGCTGCAAGCCGGACAACGTCTAGAGCTACTAGCCGATCTGCCAATGGCATATGATGAAGCGGCGCTTGCTTGGCAGTTGCGCGCCGATGTAAGCACTGCCGCTCTGGCGGCCCGCGTACGACCTGTGCGCGTTGGTGTGGGAACAGAGGAGGATGCATCAAAAGACGTACCTTCTCTCCTTCTGGAGCTGTTACGACAAGCCAACACGCCGATGAGCAATACTGCCCTCGTAGACCGTTCTGGCAAGCAACCAGCGGTGATTTCCCGCGTGCTGAAGCGGCTTGAACAAGAGAAAAAAGTACGCCGTTGGCGGGGAGTGAAGGGGCAGCAACTAAACGCATTGCCTGCCGGCCAGCCCGCCCCACCTCTAGAACAGATGAATCGGCAGCACCTAACAAATCTAGCCCGTAAGTATGCCCCCCACGACTCACTCAGGCAAAGCGTAGTGCCGTCTATCGAGGCTATGCCCAAAAAGCCAGCCCTTCTTAATCAGACGGATGGTAAGCTAACGCTTGCAGCTTGACGTCAAAAAACGGGCAAACAAAGGAGCAAAACGATGACAAAGCTCGACGAGATTGCCACACTTATCCAAGAACTAGGTTATAAGGCGCTAGTCACAGATGACTTGATTAGCACTTCCATGTCCGGTTGGAATGTCGGAGTTTTCCCATATAACGATGACTCGATTCAAATGTATTTGGGTTTTACGATAGGTGCTGAGGACAATTTCGATTTTAGTCAAGCGAATGAATTCAACAAAGTTAATCGCTACTCCAAATGTTACGTGACAGATAACACGGCAGCGTTCGAACAAGACTTTTTTTTTGATGTTTCCAAACCGACAGCAAAGAATGACCTTGAACGGATTTTTGCAACCTGGGAGGGGATTATCGGCCTCGCGCGTGAGGCGCTTGATAAAAGCACGCAAGAACGAAACGAGCAAACCTCGCCATCCGCAGAATGAAATTGATTTATACCCTCTTTGAAGAGATATCTTCAGCGGTTAGCGTGCGATGGTCTCTTTTTATGGTATAACCGTCGATGCCAACACGGATAAGGGCATTGGCAGACGGAAATCGTAGCTGATTCAGACTACAGCACAGGCCACACAAGCCCAAATCCCTGTCCGTTGCCCCCTTCCCACCGCATTCCCCCAGAGAAGGCTTGTGGCAATCCTCTCGCTGTGCACCAGCATTGTGCATGGTATGTGGTGACTGAGCGATTCCGATGAACCATAACGAAGGCTTCAAAACGCCACATCTCATCCTGCAATTCCACAAACTACGAATCTGAGGGTCAGGAGTTCGAATCTCTTCGGGCGCGCCACGGAATTCATTGAAATACAAGCGAAAACGGGCCGGTCCTTAAGGACCGGCCCGTTGGCGTTTTGGCCCGGCCCACCACTATCCCCTCATTGGTCGCGGAACGCCGCCGGCCGCCCGGTGGGAAGCTGCGGCGTACGCGGAACGCGGCCACTCTGCCGCTGGACGACCCACAAGACGATCGTGGCCCCGGCCTGACACTAGGCCTTCAACCCTATTTTCCACGCCTCGCTTCAATGGCTTGGACGCGCGACATGTCGAGCTTCGTGGGCTGCCCTAACTGATCGAACGGCTGCTTGAAATTGAATGCGCTGGAGGTTGCCCCCTGGGCATGCAGGGCTTCCAGCCGGGCAACACCATCGCTCCATTGCGGGTGGCCGCTTCGATCATGCCACCACAGGGCCAACGGGGGCCAGTGGGGCTTTTCAAACCACTCCCTTCCACGGCGCAACGCCGTCGCGTGGAGTCCAAAATACGTGAAGGCGAAAGCAGACTCCAAATCCCTCCAGAGGGACAAAGTCGCCGGCGACCAGCCGTCTCCCCTGTCGATGTAGAACTTGGGGTATACCTCCGCGCCCCAGGGCGCGGGCCCGGGGTCGGACGCATAGCCCGAGCGGGCGAGCAACCCTTCCGCACGGTCCACATCCTTGAAGATCAGGTCATTCAGCTCGTGGAAGCCATCGTTTGATGGATCATCCGCCGGGCGACCGAAGAGGCTGAATGTGTAGAGGGCCAATTGCATGGGAACACCTAACGGCGGAGAGAGATTTCAATCAAGCCAGCCAATTTCTCGGCTTCACGCGCCCAATCACCCACCCGGCACGCCTGCTTCCGCCCCTGGCCCACATGGAGAGAACACGACGAAGTTCAAGCACGCGCGCCCGGAATGCCGCGGTTCGCCCGGTGGGAAGCGCGCGGCGCCGGGCTGAGCCCGCCGCCTTGTCCCCACCGGACCGCCGTGCGACCGTGCCGTCGAACGTGGGAGGAGCGCATGGAAAGCTGGGCGAAGCTGGTGCCGGAGCTTGTGGTCTCGGACTTGGAGGCGAGCCTGCGCTTCTGGCGCGACCTGATCGGCTTCTCCGTGGCGTACGACCGGCCTGAGGCCGGCTTCGCCTACCTGGACTTGGCCGGCGCCCAGGTCATGCTTGAGCAGCGCAGCACGGCGGACGACCAGTGGGTGACCGGGCCGCTTGAGGCGCCGCTGGGCCGCAGCATCAATTTCCAGATCGAGGTGCCGGCGCTCCAGCCGATCCTGGATCGCCTGGCCGGGGCCGATTGGCCGCTGTTCATGGCGCCCGAGGAGGCATGGTACCGCGCAAGCGATGTTGAGGTCGGCCAGCACCAGTTCCTGGTGACGGACCCCGACGGATACCTGCTCAGGCTGGCCGAGGATATCGGCAAGCGGCCAGCGGGATAGTCACTGTCCAGCATTTCCCGCACCGATGAGAAGCCCTTTGGCCTCTCACATCTTGCGTCAGGCCAATTCCGCACCGACCATCCGACCCACGCCGGCGAGGATGGGCGGCAGGATTTCCGGCTTCGGCTGTCCGCCCTGGGTGTAGGCGCAGATGACGACCGGCCCGTCCGGGGCTGGCCACGCCACCGCGATGTCGCCCAGCGCGTCCTTGCCGTTGTTGCCCGTCTTGTCCGCCACCTTCCAGCCCTTGGGCAGCCCGGCGCGCAGCAGAGCCCCGCCGGTCTGGCAGTTCAGCATCCAGCCCGTCAGCCGGGCGCGCGAGGCCGGGAAGAGCGCATCGCCCAGCAGGAAGCGCTGGAGGTCGCCCGCCATGGCGGCGGGCGTGGTCGTGTCCCTCGGGTCGCCCGGCGGCGAGAAATTCAGGCGCGGCTCGGTGTGGTCGAGGCGGGTCACCTCGTCCCCTTCCTCGCGCCAGAAGCGGGTCAGCGCGGCCGGGCCGCCAACGCTCATCAGGAGCAGATCCGCGCAGGTGTTGTCGCTGACCTCGATGGCCGCCTGGCACATGGCCCCGACCGTCATGCCGCCATCGGCCAGATGAAGCCGCGCCACCGGCGCGTAGTTGGAGATCTGCGCCGCGCCGTAGTGGACGAAGCGGCCAAGCTGCTCCTCGCCCTTGTCCACGCGCGAAAGCACGCAGTGTTTGATCCCACGGTTTGATGGTGCGATCCTTTCTTTGGAATGGAAGGATGCCCTATGGGACAAGTTCGTCACGGAATCGACACGACCACGCACGCCGTCAGAGCAGCAATACAGCGATCGCAAGC